>JASEHO010000009.1:9922-23221 GCA_030018505.1 bacterium | reverse complement strand
GTAATTTTATCTAAAATAGGTTAGTTATTATACAACTTAACCTATCGTTAGTCAATAGGTAAATAGTTATAAAAAGAGGTTTAAGATTCCTCCGACCACTAAGGTAGAGATAGCCATTATCCCCACAATCTTCAGCATATCTTTTAAGCCAAGCTCTTTCATTATAATACTGAATGTAGCTAAGCAGGGAAAATACATAGACAGGACGACTGTGGCAGTTATAAGCTGAGGAAGGGTCAGGTGCAGAGGCGCAAGCATTCCAAGTGCGACATCCTTTCGTAAGAGTCCAACCAAAAGTGCGGCCACAGCCTCTTTAGGCAAGCCAAAAACTCCAGATATTATAGGAACAAAGGGTTTGCTGATAAATTCGATTATTCCGAGTGTCCAAAGGATATTGGCTATAGCAACTCCAAGCAATACCAAAAGAAAAGCATCTTTGAAGAACCAGATAATCTTTATCCAGAGCTTCTTAGCCACAGCCAAAAGAAAAGGGGCTCTGTATGGAGGTATCTCAAGGAACATCTCCATAGATTCGCCCTTGACAAACCTATTTAAGGCAAGCCCTAAGATGATGGCGGAAAAGAAGAGTGTGCCAAAAACCACTCCTAATCCTTCAGGTCCATATCTTCCTAATAATCCAATAATCATAGCACTCTTTGCTATGCAAGGCACAGAGATAGCCATTAAGGTCAGAGCAATAAATCTCTCCCTCTTTGTCTCCATCATTCTCGTGGCCAATATCCCGGGTATATTACAACCAAAGCCTAACATCATCGGAATTATGGCCATACCATGCAGACCCAATCTATGCATAATATTGTCAACAACAATCGCCAACCTTGGTAGATACCCTGAATCCTCTAAAATGGAGATGACCAGATAAAAGGAGATGATATATGGTAAGATAGCAGAAAGTTCAATGAAGAGACCTGTGGTGAGGAGACCGAATGATTCGTTGAAGTCTATCTTGTTTTCCACCAACCTTCCAATCAGGATGTTGTGCAAAATGCCTTCGCCACCCAATAGACTTGATAGTTTTAACATTAAGGGCGCCCATAACCTTTCAAAGAAGGGCTCTGTCAAATATTTCATTAGCCCTTCGCCGATGAACCTTGTCAAGGAGAATACCACATAAAGCACGATAAAGGCTATAGGTATCCCTGTTATTGGATGGATAGAGGCATCTGCCAACCTTTCAGAAAATGTGTGGTGTCTATGGGTTATTCTTTCTGCTTGAGAGACAATGTTGCCCACCTCATGCCACCTTTCTTCTTCATCATACTCATATTTTCCTTGTTTTGCATAAGGTATCTTTGAGACAAGCTCCTTGAACCCCTCGCCAGTTATAGCGCAGGTTGGAATGCAATCTGACCCAAGAATCTTTTGGAGCTTTTGGACATCAATCTTTATGCCGGTGTGCCTTGCCTCATCCCATAGGTTAAGGGCAATGACTAAGGGAATCCCTCTTTTGAGCAGTTGGAGTGTAAGATTAAGGCTTCTTTCAAGGTTTGTGCTGTCAACTATATTGATGACCACATCTGCATCCACAAGCATAGCCAGAGCAACCTCTTCTGCTTTTGATGTTGGTTGAAGTGTATATGTGCCCGGTGCATCAATAATTTCAACAAGAGTTTGGCCAAGGCGCATAACACCTTTGGTGAACTCTACAGTTGTGTTGGGGTAGTTAGAGGAGATGACATGAACGCCTGTAAGCCTTGAAAAGAAACAGCTTTTACCCACATTTGGGTTACCCATCAGGAGAATCTTCATTTAAGGATAATAAGAAATTTCACTAGCAAATTGCAAATTTAGCATTTATTATTTCAAAAAATTTGAAATGCTAAATTTGAAATGCTAAATTTGAAATGATTTATCTCCATTTGGACACTCCTAATGGAGATGCTTAAGCGGTTTTATTCCTCTATCTCTACCACTACTTTCTTTGATAGACCAAAACCAATAGCAATCTTTGACCTACCCACCTTTACAACTACAGGTCCACGAAGGGCTTGTTGGGATAGTTTCTTAATATTTGCCCCAACAACAATTCCTAATGTTGAAAGTCTTTTGATTAACCTTTCTCCACCTTGAATCTCGGAAATCACACCTATTTCATCCACCTTCATCTCAGTCAGTATCCTTCTCATTGCTTACTAAGGATATATTCAAGCTCTTATCCCTGTCAAGAAAATTAAGGACCAAAACAAGTAATGCCTTTAGTTTCAGTTAGAAGATGTGTAGGAAGAAGAGGAAAGAAAGAATTGGAGAAAAATTTCAAAGTATTGTTAATGATGGATATTTCCCCTATTCTCCATAATTCCCCTTTTCTCCTTATCTTTTTTACCTACCAAAAACTACCGATTACCTTAAATTGCCAAAAAATCCTTGACTCAAAAGCCATTTCTAACCTATATTTTCTTATATGAGAGGTTTTCTCTTTTTTATCCTTTTTGCCTTCTCTGTATCTTGCCAAGAAGGCGAGAATCTTCTGGAAAAAGCAGGGACAAACTTCAAAGACAAGAGATTTGAAGAGGCCATCAAGCTCTATCAAGAATACCTTACTTTCTGGCCTGAGGCAAAGAATGCTTCAAAAGCTCAATTCCAGGAAGCAGAATCCCTATTTCAGTTGAATAGATTTAAGGAAGCCATTCCATCCTTTAAGAAGACAGCAGACCTTTATCCTCTCTCAGATTATGCATCTATGGCTCTTCTTAGAATAGGAGACTCTTACTATAGAATAGGTGATAACAAGAAGGCTATCAAGGCGTATGAGGAGGTAATAAAGAAGGCACCTGAAACAAAGGAGGCAGAAGAAGCTACATCTTCTCTCTCTGCCATAAAGAAAGAAGAAATTAAAGCACCACAGGAGATAGCCATATCCAAAGAGGAGCTTACGGCTCTATCATCTGCCAAAAAGCTTTATGAGGAGAGCAAATGGGATGAGGCTTATAAATCCTTTTGCAAGTTTATAGAGGACTATCCCAGGAGTAGCTACATAGTTTATGCCAAACTCAAGGCTGGTGAATCCTTATACCAGCAGAAAAAATTTGAAGAGGCGATACCCTTTTATAAAGATATTATCGCTAACCACACTGAGACAAAGTATGCGCCCTATGCCAATTATACCCTGGCCTGGGCATATTACGAGACAAACAACCTGAATGAGGCATATAAACAGGTGTCTAATTTATTAGAAAAATACCCTGACTCTTCCTACCAGCAATCAGCCATAAAGCTAAAGGATAAGATTGAGGCCGAGATAAGAGAATCTGCGGCAAGTTCTTTGTTCTTGTCTGCAAAAGAGGCTTTTCAAAATAAGGAATGGGACAAAGCTAAAACCTTGCTTTCCCAAATTAAGGAGAAATATCCCCAAGTGAAGCCTTCTGAAGTAGATAGCCTTCTTTCAGAGGTGAATAAGATACTGGCAGAAGGCTCATATTCAGAGATAAAGAGACTTTATGATGAGGCAAATGGCTATCTTAAACAAAGCCAATGGGATAAAGCCATAGAAGGGTTTAGAAAGGTAATCTTTAGTTTTCCAGAGACAGACTGGACAGGGCTATCCAAGAAGGCTTTGGCTTTAGCCACAGAGAAAAAACAAGAGACAGAAGCAGATGCTTTTTATAAAGAGGCAGAGTTACTATTAGAAAAAGGAGAGTTGGGTTCAGCCAGGCCAGCATTCCAGAAGATACTAAAGGATTTTCCGCTGACAAAATATGCTAAGATGTCCGAAGAAAAGCTGTTACTTATCGCAGATACTAAAACAGAGAAAGAATCAGAGGCAAATTATAAAGAAGGCTTGAGGCTGATGGAAAAAGAGAGGTTTTCTGATGCGATTGAAAAGCTCGTAAAAATTCCAGCAAATTCACAGTATGCAAAGCCAGCCAAAGAGAAGATAGCTGAGGCAAAGGCCAGGCTCTATGAAAATGATCTAAAGAGAGGGCTTGAGATTGCGATGAACTACTATGAACTCGGCGACTATAAAGAGGCAATCAATCGTCTTCAGCGAATCATTGCTGGGTATCCTGAAAGTGCCTACACCAAAAAGGCAAAGGCTATTATCAATAATATTTCGGCTCAATCAGAGGAAAGGAGTGCTGAGGATCTTTTCAAAGTAGCGCAGAATTATTTGGAGGAAAAGAATTATGACAGGGCTTTTGAAGCGTTTAAGAAGGTGATTGAGCTATATCCCCAAACAAGGTATGCTAAGACTGCTGTGGTTATAATGGGTGAAATAAATCAAAGGTTGGCTAATGAAAAAGCAAAGAAGATTTATGATGAGGCCAGAAACCTATCTTTCCAAAAGGACTATCCCAATGCTATCAAAAAATATGACGAGCTTCTCTCTGTCTATCCTCTATCCTACTGGGCACCTTATGCTATCTATGGCAAAGGAGAAAGTTACTATGAAAGCGGCGATTATCAGTCTGCGGCATTAGAATGGGAAGGGTCTGTTCTCAGGTTTCCAGACTCTGACCTTGCTTGCCATAGCCTCTATCATTTGGCAGACTCTTTTATAAAGCTAAATAGAGAAGCAGAGGCTATAGATGCCTATAAAAAGATTCTTCTTTCGTATCCTGAAAGTGTATATGGAAGGGGAGAGATAAGGACTATTATTAAGGCAAAGATAAGCAGCTTATCGAGATAGAGAGCTTTATAGCCTGGGTTGAACATGGATAGCTAATTTTGTTACGCCAAGTGCTTTTATAGTATCAAGAATACTGACTACCTTTCCATGAAAGACCTTCTCATCCGCTGAGATGACCACTTCTAATTGAGGATCCTTTGCTACTTGCTCTCTTACAAACCTTTTCATCTCCTCCTCATCAAGATACACTCCCTGGACAGCAATCCTTCCAGATGTATCAAGGAAGACTGTAATTGGTTGTTTGGGTAGCAGATCGCTCTGGGTAGCCTTTGGCAATTTTATCCCTAACACCTGTGGACCCATCACCTGGGCAACAAGGAGAAAGATAATCAGGATAACCAAGATAATATCAACAAAAGGCGTGATATTTATCTCTGTAAGCAATTCATCATTAGGTGGTTTCATTTATCGTAACTATACCCAAATAAAGCAGGTTTACAAAAAAAATATGGAATAAAAGGGGTCCAGGATTCAAGGGGGGACAGTCTTTCAAAAATTCAGTAATCTCGCCTTCTTTTCGACGCATCTCCCCCTCTACCCTTGAACCCTTTTTAAGCCTAAATTTTTGCCAAGGCTGATTTATTTAGGTATATTTACCATTACAAACTAAGTGCCTTTTTGATTATCTCTTCCAAATCCTTTGACATAGCGATAGATAATGCCTTTCTTACAGCAGTTTCTGCTTCCTTCCTTTTATACCCCAATGAGATGAGAGCAGAGACAGCCTCTTCAGAAACACTTGTATCTTTTGTCATAACCAACCTTCCAGAAAGTTCCAGAATAAGCCTCTCTGCTGTCTTCTTTCCAATCCCTTTTATAGAATAGAGGGAATGCACATCCTGCTCTGCGATATTCTTTTTAAGCTCCTGCGTGGGTTTTTCAGAAAGAATCCTCATTGCTAATTTTGGTCCAATCCCAGGGATAGTTACAAGCTCCAGAAATAGCTCCCTTTCCTCACCAGTGCCAAAGCCAAATAGCCTGATGTTATCTTGATTAGCTATAAGGGAGGCGAATATAAGGGTATCTTCCCCTTCCTTTCCTAAAGATTGATAGGTATAGAGAGAGATGATGAGACCCCAGCCTATTCCTCCTGTCTCTACAACAATATAGGTTGGTGTCTTTGAGATAAGCCTTCCCCTTAAAAAATCAATCATATTAAATTGTAAATCTTAAACTACTCGTAACACTTTACTTATCTGAAGTAACCGAGTAAAGTTCAATGTAAAATGTAAAATTAGCAATTAGCATCTTAAAATTATTTCTCTTCTTCATTGTTAATTGCTAATTGCTCATTGATAATTTTGCAATGAATTCCATTTACATGGTTGTTGTTTCACTTCAGATGGGTAAATAGTTACAAACTACTCCAAATAGATAAGTGGATCTTTGGCTATACCTTTGAACCGTATCTCAAAGTGAAGATGTGTCCCGGTTGACCTTCCTGTTGAGCCAACCAGAGCAATGAGATCTGCCTGCTTCACCCTATCCCCCACCTTTACCAGATTCTCCTTGTTATGGGCATAGACTGTAGAAAAGTCGTCCTTATGGGAGATTATGACTACATTTCCATAATTTCCATAAAACCCAGAATAGGTGACAATCCCCTCTGCAGACGCCAGTATCTTTGTGCCTTCATTTGCCACAATATCTATCCCCCTATGAAACTCACTGCCCCTCTTTCCAAAATATGAGGTAATTTTTCCCTTTATGGGCCAGATAAACCCTAATCTCTTTTCCGCAACAAAAGGTTCTACCTTTAATACCCTCTTTGCCCCTGGTATAAATATCTTTTGGCCTATGCTTATCTGGGTAGGGTCTTCAATTCCATTCTCTTTGGCTATAAGCTCAATATCAACCTTGTAAGTCTTGGCTATCCTCCATAGGGTCTCTCCCTTATTGACTGTATGCCAGACCCCTTCTTTTTCCTCTTTTATCGTCCACTCAAAGATAGTGCATCCAGAAAGGAGAATAAGGAAGATTGGCAACAGTTTAGCCATTTAACGAATTAAAAAAACTTTTGTAGGAATAAGCCTTATAGGTCATATAAGTCATATATGACCTATTTTTAATAGCCAACCAAGGAATAAGCCTTCTTTTCAAAACTCTGTCTTTCCGCTAAAACAGAATTTGTCTATCTTAAGGTAAGGCACATAGCACCCAGAGGGAAAGTCCATAATTAATCCTTCAGAAGATAGTGACCTTTCCTTTGTTATCATAGAGACAGATGATAAGGCATCCAGCACTGACTGGGTGAACCTCATATTCTTAATAGGCCTGGTTATCTTGCCGTTTTCTATCAGAAAGGTGCCATCCCTTGTCATTCCAGTGATAACGCACCTCATTGGCTCAATCACATTTGTATAATGGAATCTGGTAACCAGAATCCCTTTCTTTGTTGCAGAGATTAGCTCCTCCTTTGCATACTCTCCTTCTTTCATAAAGAGGTTTGTGGGAATGGGCCCTGATGTATTTGGCTGAGGAAGGGAATGTCCTGTTGAAACCCTTCCTTCTTTATGTGCCGTATATGAGTCATAGACAAGACCTTTGGCTACGCCATTCTCTATTAAAACCACCTTCTCCTTAGGCACACCCTCAAAGTCAAAGGAAACAGGCATTCCAACCGGATCCCTTCCATCATCCCAGATAGAGATATTTTCGCCTACGATGCTCTTTCCTAAATTTCCACAAACAAAAGACCTGCCTTCCTGATAAGCTAAAGCGCCAAATCCAAGGTATCCCAAGAATAAGAGCAGATCAGCCACTGCTGCTGGCTCTAAGACCACCTCATATTCACCTTGTGGAAGCTCTTCTGCGCCTATTCCCCTTATTGATTTTTCAACAGCAATGTTAGCTACAGTTTCAACATCTATCTTTCCTATATCAGACGAAAGGCAGGAGGCATATCCAGATGAGCTGTCTTTCTCAGCCACAATAATGATAGAGGCATTAGTTAGGCTGGTACTGGCCATAATCCCCAAGGAGTTTGCACAACCCATCTCAATGATATTCTTACTATACGCACCAGCCACCTTACATCCAGCACCTTCTGCCTTCTCAATAATCTTCTTTACATCCTCAGCCATTTGCTGATAGGAATAGTCTGCTGTCCTTTGAGAAAATCCGCTTTTTTCCTGTATCTGGCCTGGCTTTGGCAGGGAGATAAACCCCTGGTCTTCTCTGCTGGCTGCAGCAATATCCTCTGCTCTTTTAACCGTCTCTTTGATAGAGCTCATTATGTTCGTTGAAGATGAGCCTATTCTCTTTCCTTTGGCTACTCTAATCTTGGCTAAGCAATCATTATCCTCCATATTCTGGTGAATAGTAGAATTGGCGAACCTTGTCAACACAGAGTGATTGGCTATTACCACAGCCTCTATCTGGTTAGATGCAGAATATCCGATAGCCTCTTGACAAATCTTTTTAATCTTGCTCTTTTCAAACATGTTTTCCTCCTAACATATTCCCCTCTGGGAGCTTTTGATAAACTCAAGAAGGTGTGTAATCTCTGGGGATGAAGGTATCTCTTCCTCTATCTTAGCCAAAGCCTGAGTAATATTTAGATGCGACCTATATAAAAACCTGTAAGCCGATTTTAAGTCCTGTCTCACCTTAGATGAAATTCCACTTCTCTGAAGCCCAACAGTATTTAAGCTGACAGCAGCAGCTGGGTGTCCATCAACTGTGATATACGGTGGAACATCCTGTGTAACCTTTGAGCCTCCACCAACCATAGCCAATCTTCCAATCCTCACAAACTGATGAATAGCAGCCAGCCCGGAGATGACAGCCCTATCTTCCACAATAACATGGCCAGCCAATGTAGCATAATTAGTCATAATCACCCCTGAACCTATCTGGCAATTATGGGCAATATGAGTTGTGGCCATAATGAAATTATCATCACCTATCACTGTGATAGAACCTTCTATTGATGAACGGTGAATTGTAACATACTCTCTAATTACATTTCTATCTCCGATAACAACATAAGATTGAACAGGCTTCCAGCCTTTGATCTGAGGCTCTCCTCCAATCGTTACATTGTTGTAAATCTTGCAATCCCTGCCAATCCTTGTGCCATTCAGACAAAGAGAGAATGCGCCTATCTTTGTGTCCTGTCCAATCTCTACATCTTTTTCTATAATAGCATAGGCTCCTATCTGGACATCTTCGGAAATCTTAGCCTCTGGTGAGACAATCGCTGTTTCATGAATCATTAAAATCTCTTCAAAACCTCCTCTGTTACCTCAAAAAGGCTATCTACAATCAGATCTGCTTCTTTGAACTCAAAGCCCTTTGTATGTTGACTGTAAGACAAGCAATGCACTTTGCTCCTGCTCTCTTTCCTGAGATTATACCTGAGGGCGCATCCTCTAATCATTAAAATCTCTTCAAAACCTCCTCTGTTACCTCAAAAAGGCTATCTACAATCAGATCTGCTTCTTTGAACTCAAAGCCCTTTGTATGTTGACTGTAAGACAAGCAATGCACTTTGCTCCTGCTCTCTTTCCTGAGATTATACCTGAGGGCGCATCCTCTAAGACCAAGCAATGTTGAGGAAGAATCCCTAATCTTTCTGCTGCCTTAAGATATATCTCTGGGTCTGGTTTTCCTTGTTTAATATCATCTCCAGTAAGTATAGCCTTAAATCTCTCTCTAATATTTAGCTCTGAAAGGATAAGGTCAACCCACTTTTTTCTGCAAGAAGAGGCAACAGCCAGTGAAAGACCCAAAGATGAGGCAAGATGGATAAGCTCAAATAGACCAGGCATAGGCTTTACCCCCCTTTCTCTCAAAAGCCTGTCATAGACAATGCCCCGTTCTTCTAAAAGTTCTTCAGGAGACTGCGAAAGAGAGAGCCTTTCTTTGAAGATTCTCATACTATCAATCCCAAGTCTGCCCATCATCTCCTGCTTTATCTCTAAAGTAAACTCTCTTCCTTTATTCTTAAGGAGTTCTTGCACCGCTTCAGTATAGAGAGGCTCTGTATCTACCATTAGGCCATCCATATCAAAAAGTAAAGCAAATATCATTTCACATCCTTAAAGAGGAAGCCTTTGTCTTCATCTTTCTTCTCCTCTTTCTTAAAACCAAGCCTTCTCACCTTCAGGTCAAAATCTGTTGGGTCATAAGATAGGGCTAATGCATCTTCTTGCTTAATCTCGGCCCTCTGCCATCTGTTGAAGAGGTCGGTATTGAGTGAGATTATCTCCTCTGACCTTGTCTTTCCCTCTAAAGCGCCTTTTAATTCCATAAAATCTGCACCCTTTATAATTATATCAGCCACATAGGGTGTATTTGCCAATATTTCACAGACAGGAAGCCAGCCCTCTCCACTTGCCTTTGGAATTAACTGCTGGGCAATAAAACACCGAGCCACCTCAGCCACTTCTTTGTAGGCATACTCTTTGGCTACTCCATGTCGCAAAGCCGCAATTCTATCAATCGTCTGAGCGGCACTTCTGGTATGGAGCGTTCCAAGAACAAGATGCCCGGTATTTCCAGCAACGATTGCCTCTTCCATCTCCTTTGCGCTTCGTATCTCACCCACTAAGATAATATTTGGTCTCTTTCTAAGGACAGTCCGCAATCCCTCATAAAAACTGGGTGTATCTATCCCTATTTCTTGCTGAATGACCACATCACTCCTTCCAGGGATAGGTCTATGGACAAACTCTATTGGGTCTTCAATCGTCACTAAGCTTACGACCCTTTTCATCCTCATCTCCTTTATCATAGCCGCTAATGTTGTTGACTTGCCACAGCCGGTTGGACCTGTAACCAGGACCAGTCCATCCTTATAGTTACACACCTTCTTTAGCCTCTCGGTAACCTCAGGGGAAAGCCCCAAATCCTCTATACTGGGAATCTCAAGGGGAATTCTCCTTATCACCAGTCCATAATAGGAAAAAGAGTGGGTGATATTTATCCTAAAGCGGGCTTTTCCAGAAAGTTCATAGGAGAGGTCAATATCTCCTTCTTCCTTTCCCATTATCTTATCCATCTTATCTTTTCCAAGATAGGAGACAATATCCTCTGTATCTGCCTGAGTAAGGGTTGGATAATTTAGCTGATTGAGATCGCCACCTTTCTCTTTTAATGTAGGTGGTATGCCTACAACAAGATAGAGGTCAGAAGCCTTTCTTTCTACCATAAGAGAGAGAATCAGATTGATCTTCTCCTCTGTATAAAGTCCTTCGTATCCCATATCCCTTTAAGATACTATTTTTATCCGCTTGTGTCAATCTTTTTCTGTAATAAGTGTTACCAATTTTTGGAATTTCTCTAGTGCACCGTCTCTGATAATTTGATTAAAACTACGAAACACGCGAAAAAGACGAAAAGCATAATTCAAGGTAAAAAATTTTAGCGTATTTCGCGCCTTTCGTAGTTATATCTTTCAGTAACTCAAGCAGTGCTACGCAATTCATCAGTTGAGTAGAGACAGAGCACTAGCAGATTTCTTATATCCTCTGGAAGGTTTGACTCAAAGGTCAATTGCTTTTCTGTTATTGGATGCAGGAATGAAAGATAAAAGGAATGAAGCGCCTGTCTTTCTATTGGTGCTTTCCTTCTCTTTCCATAGACCTTATCCCCAATAACAGGGTGGCTGATAGCAGATAAATGAACCCTTATCTGGTGAGTTCTTCCTGTGAAGAGCTTTGCCTCTATGAAGGATGCCTGGCTGAACCTTTCCAGCACCTTATATTGAGTCATAGCCTCCCTCATTCTTCTTCCTCCTACCTTCATTGATGTCCCGCCCTTTTCTGGTCTGCCAATGGGTAAGCTAATTTCACCCTCTTTCTCCAATATCCCCCAAACAACAGCCTTATACCTTCTTTCTATCTGCCTTTTCTTCATTTGTGAAGAAAGCCCCAAATACGCCTCATCTGTCTTGGCACAGACCAATAAGCCTGATGTATCCTTGTCAAGCCTATGGACAATCCCTGGTCTATCTGGAGAGCCAATATTAGCCATGTTTGTATGGGATAAAAGCCCATTTACCAATGTTCCTTGTCTAATCTTTGATGTAGGATGGCAGACCAGACCTGCGGGTTTATCAATAACAATCAAATCCTTGTCCTCATAGACAATATTCAAAGGAATTGATTCGGGTTTTATCTCAAGATTAGGAAGAATAACCTCTATAGTCTCACCTACCTTCACCTTGTAGTGTGGCTTTGTTATCCTGGAATTTACCCTTACAAACCCATCTTTTATTAGAATAGATGCCTTTGACCTGGATATTTCACATTCCCTTGCAAGAAAGATATCAAGCCTCTCTCCATCATCAGAAACAGTGATATTCATTTTCAGTATTTTTCAAAAATCAAAATGTTATGCAGTTAGAATTATACAAAATTTACTGATTTTTGTCAGGTTTTTTCTGGACATTTTGACTGAATTGTGCTAATATACAGAAAACTATTTATGAAAGAGACGATGATTAACACTGAAGTAATTTACACTTTAAAACATGCGGATAATTTTTACATTATTGAACATGTTCCTGCACGGGTGTGCAAAGAGACAGGAGAGGAATTTTTTGCTCCTGAAACAGTGGAGCACATTCAGAATCTGATCAGAGGGAAAAAGGAGCCTGTGCGTGTGATTGAAACGCCAGTGTATGAATATGCGTAAGTGGTGCCTAATATATTAAGCGAGGGGAAATCCGTGAACATAATACCTATTTTCTTTTAATAGTAAGGAAAGGGGACGCAACCCTTTTTCTTGAATCTTTTGCCTAACCAATCGCTGAAGCTGACCGCCAACAGCGTGTGGTTTTTCAAAGTTTCGTTGGCGGCAGGTGAGCTTTATCGTTAGCAATAGCAAAATTATATGAGGAGGTAATGATATGGGTATGTTCAAGAAAAAAGTCAAGGTATCCAATAGCAAAAATCCAAATCAATTTTTTGAAGAAGACTTTTGGGTGGATACTGGAGTTCTTTACTCTTTTGTACCAGAAGACTATCTTGAAAAAATAGAAGTGGAACCATCTGCAAAACGAAATTTAATACTTGCAGACGATCGAAAGGATACGAGACTCTTTGGTTTTTGTGATTTTCAGATTGAAGGGTTAGAAGGTATTATTCCATGTCCAGTAATTTTTGCCAGGAAGGGTTCTCTTTTCTTGCTTGGTGCAACCGCCTTGGAGAACTTTGGAGTCGATGTAGATCCAATTCAAAAAAAGCTAAAGCCAATCTTGGCTGTTATTGGAGGCTTCATAGCTTCACATGAAAATTGCTAACCAACGCTTGTCCTGACTGCGAGGGGCTGTGGCGTGTTTCCAAAGTTTTGTGGTTTGTCAAAGTTTATCCTGCTTTCGAAGAAAGGGGACGCAACCAATACTGTTCGGAATGATTTTTGCTCATATTGTTTTGGTTAAAATACTCTAAAGGAAAAAGAGTAAAATGCCGATATATAGAATAGAATGGCAATAACACCTATTCTTGAAATTCCATCAGTAGCCAATTCGAGCATTGCCCTTAAACCATATCTTCCTTTTGTTGAAAGCCACATCTTATTAAAATTACCCCATTATTTAGCGTTTAGCGTAACACTCAAACCTTATGAAGATTCAATGTAAAATGTAAAATTAGCAATTATCAATTAACATTTGAAGAAGAGGAGTAATTTTGAATTGATAGTTG
>JASEHO010000009.1:0-9914 GCA_030018505.1 bacterium | reverse complement strand
ATTCAATGTAAAATTATCAATTAGCAATTATCAATTAACATTTGAAGAAGAGGAGTAATTTTGAATTGATAGTTGTTAGTTTTGCATTTTACATTGAATTTTTCCCTCACCTATAGAGAGATTATTGCTTCAGATGGGTAAAGTGTTACTAAATGTCAAAGGGTTTGGTCATTTGGATTTTAGATTTCATTTGGCATTTGGATTTTGAAATTTGGATTTTTGCCAAAGTCCAGGCATAAAAGAGTTCTTATGCTAATTGCCGTTGCTTGGCTGGGTAGCCCAGCGGTTATGTAGCCAGAACCACTGCTTGGGATCTTTCCTGATAACCTCTTCAAATTTCTTGGTTAAAGCCTCAAGATTTAAGGCAATATCCTTTTTTATATCTCCTGTCTTCTTAAAAAGAAAGGGTTCTTCAATAATTACCTTGTAGCTTCCATCTTCTAATCGGATGTTATAAAAAGGGATTATTGGAGCACCTGTTCTCAGGCTAAAGATAATGGGAGAGGGTGTAGTTGAGGCAGGTCTATCAAAGAAGTCAACAAACACACCATTTCTTCCAGCATCCTGGTCAATCAAGATAGCAACAATCTCTTTAGATAAAAGGGCTTTCAACACATCTTGTTTTGTAGACTCTGAATATATCACTCCGAATCCAGCCTTTTCTCTCCTTTCTTTAATCAACCCTTCTACAAGCTCATTTCTTTGCTTTCTGGCAATCACATTTAGCTTATAACCTTTAGATGTAAGTGTCCTTCCCATCATCTCCCAGTTTCCAAGATGAACAGTTGCCATAATTACGCCTTTTCCCTCAGAGACCGCCTTCTCAAGATGAGAAAGTCCATAGACCTCTACCTTCTCCTCTATCTCCTCTTTTGAAAACCTGTCTATCTCAATAAACTCTAATGTAGATAAGACAAAGTTTTGATAGCATTTTTTGGCAATCTCTCCTACCTTTTCGGAAGGAAGTTTTGGGAAGGAGGTCTTGAGATTTTCCATTGCTTTCTTCCTATGCTTTGGAAACAAAAAGAGGATAGCAGAAAGAACTTTAGCCAAAGGGTTTATTTTTGTCTTTCCGAAGAGCCTTATAATTCCAATCAAACCCAGCACAAAAATATACTCTAAAATATGTCTTATCCTCTGCATAAAATAGCAACACTACAAAAATCCCAGGTGTTCCAATGCCTGACGGATATTCTGCAAACCTATTATCTCTGTAGATTCCCTTCTTTCCTTCTCTGCATCCTTCTGGGAGAGAAGAATTGTAGTAAATCCCAATTTAGCCGCCTCTTCTATCCTCTTTTCTGGATATGCCACTGACCGTATCTCTCCTGATAGACCAATCTCTCCAATCAAGGCTACCTTTTCGTCTATAGGCTTTTCTTTGAAGGAGGAGACAAGTGCAGCGCATATTCCCAGGTCTGCTGATGGCTCTTCTACCTTTATTCCACCTGTAACATTGACAAAGATGTCGTGTGAGCCTAAGTTATAGCCCATCTTCTTCTCCAGGACAGCCACAAGGAGAAGCACTCGGTTGTAGTTCACGCCCAGAACATCTCTCCTGGCCATACCATAGATAGTTGGCGTGGTCAATGCCTGAATCTCCACCAGGATAGGTCTCCTTCCCTCACATATTGCTGAAACAACAGAGCCAGAGGCGCCTTTAGGCCTCTCAGAAAGGAATGCCTCTGATGGGCTTTTTATCTCCATAAGCCCTTCTTCTTCCATCTTGAAAACACCTATCTCATTCGTTGAGCCAAACCTATTCTTATATGCCCGCAAGAGTCTAAAGAAATGGTGTTTATCGCCCTCAAAGTAAAGGACAGTGTCAACAATATGCTCAAGGATTTTTGGACCAGCAATAGACCCTTCTTTGGTTACATGACCAACAATGAAGATGGGAATCTTCTTCTTCTTGGCAATCCGAAGGAGCCATGCAGCACACTCTTTTACCTGGGATACAGTTCCAGGGGCAGAGGTAAGATAGGGCTGATAGACAGCCTGAATAGAATCAACTATGATAAGTTTTAAGTCGCTCACCTTCTCAATCTGGTCAGAAAGAAAAGAGAGGTTATTGTAAGAGGCAATGTAGAGCTTATCTGCTGAAATCTTAAACCTCTCTGCACGAAGTTTTATCTGGAAGGAAGACTCCTCCCCAGAAAGATAGAGGACTGGCCCTGTCTCTGCTACCTTAACTGCTGTCTGAAGGAGCAAGGTTGACTTTCCAATCCCAGGGTCCCCTCCTATCAGGATAAGAGAGCCTGGAACTATTCCACCACCAAGTGGAGAGTCAAACTCAAGTAAGCCAGAAGAGAACCTCTTTTCCTCTTCTGCTGGAATATCAGAGAGCTTTGAGAGAGAAGGTATATCTCCTCTCTCTTCAGGAGTCCATTCCTCTTCCTCAAGGAGGCTATTCCATGCACTACACCCAGGACACCTGCCAAACCACTTAGCCGCCTCATAACCACAATCAGCACATCTATACATTTTAATAATTATTCAGCAAAAAACTTAAAATGGCAAGGAATTTTTTGTTTAATGTTGACTGTATTTGGATTTTCTTTTACAATTAACCCTGAAATATATTGGCAATATAAATGAAGTGGTTATTATTATGCCTTGTCTTGATAGCAGGATGCACAAAAGAAGAAAAGAAGATGCAGTCCATTGCTCCAGGATTTTCTAAGACTGTTCTCACCTCATCTAAGAATGGCGAGAAAGTATGGAAACTGATATGTGATAATGTCCAGATAGATGGGAAAATGACCCATCTGACAAAACTAACACTTCTTCTTTATAAGGACAAGAAAGTTAACAAGATTACTGCAGATAATGGCGTATTAGACCAGGAGAAGGAGATAATTGAGCTATTTGGGAGAGTTGAGGCAAAAGAAGACTCAGAGAAGATTAAACTCCAAACAGAGAGGCTTACCTGGAATGAGAAGGAAAAAAGGCTTACAACTGAAAGCGAGATTATCTTACAAAAAGAGGGGTTGATATTATCTGGAAGGGGTTTTGTAGCAGAAGCAGACTTTTCCTGTATGAAGATAAAGAATGGGGTTAGGGTAAAATTCAAGTAGCGGAAAGTGTGATCCGTCCCGTATAATCTTACTAAAAAGGAGAGGTGCCAGAGTGGTCGATCGGGGCTGCCTGCTAAGCAGTTGTACAGGTTGCTCTTGTACCCTGGGTTCGAATCCCAGCCTCTCCGCCAATAGAATTAGGCAGAAAAAAGGATTAAAACTATGAAAATATCAGACAAAAAGACAATCAAAACATTAGTTCATACCGCCGTTGAGTCCTACGCGCAAGGTTTTCAAGCGCGACACGAAGAAGAAGTTGATAATCCAGAAGGAACGATCAATATGAAAATTCACAATGCCTTTATTGAGGCGTTGGGGAAAGAAATTCAATATTACACCGCTCTCGTCCGCTCACTTGATAGTTCACTTGGAAATATGCTTGAAACTTTGGCCATAAACATTGCCACGCTTTCATTTGAAGTAAAGAGGAATGTTGAAGGCCCGTTAAAGGCACAGCAGACAGGAATTATTGCCGAATTGTTAGAAAAATATAAAAGGCACGAGATAAAACCAAGTGTCAAAGATTATCAATTCTTGCGTTCGCTTACAGGAAAAGACAAAGCCCCAATCAAGCGGCACGATAGTGATTATTATTTGATTGATAAAAAATTTTGGAATTTTATCTGCCGTTCAAAATGCGGTTATCAATGGGTATCGGAAGGATACCGAAATGTGATTACAAAAATGAAATTTAGAAAAAATCTTGCCGAGATGGCACTTTGGCAAGGTTTAAATCAAAACACATTATGACAAAAGTTGACGCACTTATAGCACTAATAAAAGACAATGGCGGGGCTGCCTCGTGGCAATTTATCTATGACAACATTGAGAAATATTATCCTGTTGCCAAAAGCTCAAAAGAATGGGAAGCTGGTTTACGAGGCGTTTTGTATCGTGAGATAAAAAACAATCGCAATTTTAAGCGGGTTGGTTTTGGAGTTTATGCTCTTCACGAATATCAGGAAGAAAAAGCGGTTGAAGACATTAAAAAAGATAATGTCCGAATGCACTCATACATTGAAGGGTTATTGGTTGAGTTGGGCAATTACGAAAAGTTTGATACATATTGCGCTGACCCAACGGCTACATTTCAAGCAAATGTATTTATCAATCAGATAGCGACTATCCGTGATTTTCCAGAATTTACTTATCCAGAAATAAATCGCGTTGCTAAACGGATTGATGTTGTTTGGTTCACAAAACAAGGTTATAAGTTTCCAAAAAAAGTTATTGAAGTAGTGGACAGCGTTGGAACTTTAGGAGAGTCTTTGAGCAGAATGTATCAGCTTAAAGAATTTCAGACAGATTTCCTAGTCGTTTCGCCCATAAAATTTCTGGATAAAATCAGCGACACATTACAACGAGAGCCATATTCAATTCACAAAGAGCGATTTTCAGTGAAGCATTACGATGATATTAGCAGTTATTACAAGAGCAGGTTAGAAATTGAAAAACTGAAATTTTGATACTAAGAGAAATATATGGCTATACCAGAATCACAATTAGAAACATGGGCGAATTAAACTGCTCACATTGTGCCATTGGACACGACGCGAATAAAGCGAAAATTTGGAGTTTGAGCGATATGGACGCCGACCATGTAGCGGCTTGGAGTAAAAGATGGCACAACTGCGGTCAAAAACTGTCAAATGCTTTGCAAGACACATAATCGAGTAAAAGGAAATCGGTAATGTACTAAAGGCGTAAAATTATGCTCCATAACGAAATCAAAACTTATCTTGAAAATTTATAATGGCGAGCATGATATTGCCAAAGCAATAAAAGATATTCTCGCAAAAAACACCGTCAATTATTCAGATGTCTAAAGATTATATAGTTGTATTTGAAGATGAATATTATCATAGGTTTTATCCTATTTCGCTAAGTAGGCCTACTTTTAATCTTCTTGCTGGTTCAAAAACGAATCTTGAACGGATAAAGCATCATTTCAGCGAGTTTGAAATCTTCACCATTTGCAGACCGCATCTATCCACCAAATCTAACATTAGCCATCAATTCAATAGATTACTTCTGATAAATGGACGGGCCCTGTTTCGCTCAAGTGATCTTGCGTTCATCAACGAGCTTAAAAATACGGATGACTCTGTGGCATATATCAAAAATGGCTCACTTATAGCCGCAGTTTTGTCTCCAAAAACAGAAAGGGATCTTTTGCAAAATACACCTCTTTATGACCAGGGCCAGTCGGAAAAGATAATACAAGGTGTGAAAAAGAGCGTGGATGTTGATATACTGACCTTGGACTATATCTGGGATCCTCTCTCTTCCAATCAAGAATTGCTAAAATCAGACTTTGATGAATATTTCAAGGAGAAAAATTCACCCTGTAAGATAGGCGATTCTTTTGCTTATGGAAGAAGCCAGATAGCGACAAATGAAGATCTTTCTGCTGATACCTTCTCTGTTATTGATGCCAGAGAAGGACCTGTAATAATTGGAAAAGGTGTTAAAATAAGCCCTTTTACTTATCTTGAGGGTCCAGCTTTCATCGGAGATGGATGTAGATTGGTTGGCGGAAAGATAACCGCTGGATGTTCGTTGGGAAACGGATGCAGAATTGGAGGAGAGGTAGAAAATAGTATCTTTGTTGGAAATAGCAACAAGTATCATGAAGGTTTTATTGGGCATAGTTATATTGGCGAATGGGTGAATCTTGGCTCCCTCACGACTAATTCAGACCTGAAGAACAATTATTCGGAAATCAGTATTAAACAAAATGGCACAGTTGTTAAGACTGGAAGTATAAAGATAGGCTGTTTTATAGGAGACCACACCAAGACTGGAATTGGAAGCCTTTTGAATACTGGAGCTGTCATCGGTTTTTCATGCAATTTATTTGGAGGAGGCTTGATTATGGAGAAGGAGATTCCAAGTTTTGCATGGGGAAATGACTCCCTGCGACACACCTTTTCCCTAAAAAAGGCTGTAGAGACAGCTGAAATTGTCTTGAAACGGCGAAACGCAAAATTCAATGAAAACCGCCTGTTCGAGCATATATTCAACGAATCGGCAATCCAGAGAGAGATCTGGTTAAATAAATCGTAACTATTTACCGAGAGTGAAATTTTTAACCACAAAGACCACAAAGGGCACAAAGATAATGGATTATAAACTATTAAGAATGGGGATAAGAGGGGATAAATGAGAGGTTATGGATACTCAAAAAAACAGATCAGGCAATAAAGGTTGTCAAAAATTTTCTTAATGAATTGACCAGGAAGAAGATGAAAATATCCTCTGCCTATCTCTATGGATCATACCTTACTGATTTTGTCCACCAGGATAGCGATATTGATGTTGCCATTGTTTCTGATACCTTAACAGGTGATTGGATTAAGGATTGGGAGATACTTTGCAAGGCACAACGCAATATTGATGTTAAAATTGAACCGGTTCCATTTCGTCCAGAAGAATTCTGCGACGAGAACCCTTTAGTCTGGGAGATTAAACATAAAGGGATAAGGATAAAATAATGTAAGCGCATGGTTGATATGGTAATATACCCAAATAAATTGAGTTTACAAAAAATAAAAATGAGGAGGTAAAAAGAGATGAGTGTTAAGGAAGTAGCGGAAAGATTACAGGTTGAACCCATGGCATTGGAACAGGAGAGTTTAAGGGTCTATCTTGAACAGAGACTTAAACTTGTTGAGTCAGAGCTATTTGAACTTACCTTTAAGTATGGGGTAAAAGATGTCGATGGGTTTGACGAGAAGATTAAAGAAGGTAAGTTTCGTGAAGAAGACTCCTTTGAAGATTTCTTTAAGTTCGATAATCTGGAGGCTGAAAGAGATCGAATTTTAGAAACCATGGAAAGATTATGATTTCAAAAAGAGAACAATTGTGCCGAATTGCAAAGGTTGAATTTAGCAAAATAATTAGCCATACGACAACCATTGGAGTGAAGTTACGAATATTTCTGATAGACAATAGCTTCATCGATGTTTGGTTATCCGAGAAAATCAAAGGAAGATTTGGATTTCAATGGGAGCGAAGACATATTGACCAAAGATTTTATCGCTACGACAATTATCCTGATCCTCAATGGCAAAAGATACCTACTTACCCTTATCATTTTCATAATGGTTCCCAGAAGAATGTAGACGTATCCCCTTTTAGCCAAAATATTACAGAGGGCTTCCGTGATTTTATGAACTTCGTTAAAGATAAGATGTTTTAAGATTATAATAAAAAATGTAGTAACACTTTAGCTTTTTTGAAGAATGAACAGAGGATAGCAAATAGGTTGTTTAGCCTATTAGAGACCTATAGGCTAAATGCCTACAACCTATCTACTTAAATTTTGATCTTTGATCTTTACATTTTTTATCATTCGTTGTATTTGATCATTCGTGTTCTCATTCTCTGTAAATAGTTACAAAAATTCTAAGGAATATATAAATCTTTCCTTATATCTTTCTTTCCCAATTTCAGAGTTTTCGTGTTCCTTGTTTTGAATTTTGGGCTTTCTCTGTTATCTTTACTTCACTCTCGGCTAAAGTGTTACAATAAATCAGAAAAGGAGGTAATATAGAAATGAATGAGAAGCTTAATATTGAGGAATTGATCTCTGAAGCGGATAAGGGTATAAATGAATATCTGAAGACCGCATTTGAAAATGATAAGATAGATAGTCAGTCATACAATAGCGCAAAGAAATATGTCTTACATTATTTGGAAGGGTGGTTGAAAGATCCACAAATTGATAAACTCTCTCCAAACCTTAAGCCAGGGATAGCTGATTCTATCCAGAATAAAAGATGGGAGGATTTAGTTAATGCCTTCAGGAAAAAGATGGATTTTGGAACAGGAGGAATCAGGGGCCTAATGGCTAATGATAAAGAATCTATCATAAAACTCAAAGAAGAAGGACTTGATGCCCGCATTCTCAAAGGCCCAAACACCCTGAATGACATAGTCCTTTTAATCACCTCTGCAGGCGTGGCAAGGTTTGGGCTAAAGAGAAGCTACAATAAAATTGTGATTGGTTATGATAGTAGAATTAGAGGCTGGGATTTTGCCAGAGTAATTGCCGAGCTTTTTCTTGCTTATGATTATACCGTCTATCTGTTTGATTCGCCGTGCCCATATCCTGAGGTTACCTTTGCCATTCCCTACCTTAAGGCAGACATGGGCATCTTGATCTCTTCCAGCCATAACGACTATCGTTACAACGGATATAAACTCTCCTGCGGTAATGGTTCGCAGTTTGATCCGGAGGAGAGGAAGGAGTTGTTCAAGGAGTTCATCAGCCCGGCTATGCCGGAAGATATTGCCCTTTTGCCTTTTGCTGAAGCGCAAGAAGGAAGGCTCGCATTCTTAGGTGGAGCCGAAAGGATCGACGGATTCAAATATTATGGCTGTAAGTTAGTAGATCTGCATAAGGCACACCGAGATCATATAAAATCCTTTCTGCTTCTTAAGGAGGACGAACCTAAGTCCCTTGAAATTGCCTACTGCGCCTTTCATGGGGCAGGCAGAATTGCGGTGCCAAGACTCTTGAATGAGGTGGGTTTTAAGAATGTGAAAACCATTACCATAAATGGTCTTGGCGAGCTTGACGGTCTTTTTCCTTCTTTTAGTAGCGAGCCGGGAAAGGAGCAGCAGCCTGACCCGGGAGACCCCAGGGCAGCTAAGATTGCCATTGATTCTTTTAAGGAGGAATATCCAGGCAGGTGGGAAAAGACCGATCTCTTAATAGGCACAGACCCTGATGCTGACCGCTGTGGGGTTGTTGTCAAGGTTAAAAAAGAACAACAGTTCCTTTATGATGATAAAGATTATATGTTGATGCCTGCTGATGATATGTGGGCACTTATCCTCTGGTTTAGAGTTAAATTTGACCAGTCAATAAATCCTAAAAAAGCATTTGTTGTCTTATCACATACAACATCAGATCTCATCGTTAAGCTGGCATGCAAACATAAACTTGGTGTGATTAAGACCTGGGTAGGATTTGCGGCGCTTTCTGCTGGGGTAAGAGATACCTGGAACAAATCTTTAGAGGAGGGTACCAAAGGGCTGTATGAAGGAAGAAAAGATGAAAAGGAGGATTGTCACCCCTTTATCTATGAAACAATAGACATGTTCAATCACGAACGTTCATATAATTTAGCGGCTATGGAGCAGAGTAATGGCTTTTCCATCCTTGGCTCTCCTCCTCTTGACAATGTCTCATTGGGTGTGAATGGGCATGTTCGCGATAAAGATGGAACCTTTGCAGCTGTTCTTATTGCTGAAATTGCTGAATGGGCAAAACAAAATGGAACAAGTATATTTGAATTGATTGATAAGCACCTCTATCTTGACCCTGATATAGGTCTCTTTGTGAACCATTATGAGCCTGACCCCTTAGATGGAGAATATCCTGGTATTGAAGGAGATAGGATAAAAAAGGTTATCTTAAGAAAGGCATTAGGGCTTTATCAATTTGCATTAGCCGGAGGTCTTAAGGTAGGCGGATTACCTGTTAAATCTGCATCTATCTATCGCACAGGTAAGTATGATCGCATCTACCCAAAGACCCATGATTTTCAATTTCCTGATGAAGGGATTCGATTTTATTTTGATCTTTATTCTGAAAAGGGGTATTTGAATCACTTGACCATTCGTCCATCCGGCACCTCTAATGCCCTGCGCTTTCACATTCAATTGCATTATCCAGTAAATTGCGACAATCTGATTGCAAAGAAGAAGGAGCTTCATGAAACTGCAAAGAAGATTATGAAGGATATACGGGAGAAGGTAGGAGCGCCTACAGACGTAACTATTTACCCATCTAAAGTGAAGCAACAACCATGTAAATGGAATTCATTG
>JASEHO010000099.1 GCA_030018505.1 bacterium | reverse complement strand
CAGGGGATCAAGGTGTTGCTCCAAAGTCAGTTGAGATTATGAGCAATAAGGATGTTATCTTTAAATCAGATACTTGGAGAATAGGAGAGGATTTATATCAAAATAGTGCTCTCCATTCTGTATCCTTTAAGTCTGAACAATCAGCAAAGAAAACAAAGAAGAAAGGAAGGGTAATCGGCACCCTGGTTGGTGTAGGGATTGGAGGAGGGTTGGGGTATTTGGTTTATCGTTCTGTTCCTATTGTATCGGGAGAATGGTATGATACTATCGAACTCATAATAATTCCAACTGTTGTTGGAGGATTAGTGGGTTATATTATAGGTACATATTATGATGTAAAGTAAGTAAGGAGGTATAAAATAAGGAGCAAAAAAATATTGGTTTTGCTGGGAATCTTTTTGGTTTCTAATGGGTATTGTGGCTTGCAGTACGAGAAAGAACTTGCCCAGAAGTTCTGCCCATCTTTACAGCTCCATTCAGGGGATCAAGGAGTTGCTCCAAAGCCTGTTGAAATTATGAGCAATGGTAGGGTTGATGGGATAACTAGTTTTTTGGATGAGAACGATCTCTATTGCAGAACATTCAATGTAGCAGGCGAGCTTGTTGGAGATTTTGATGCTAACGATAGTGGTTGGGAGCTATACACCATCAATGCCTGGCCACCAGGTTCAATATACTATGATACTATATATGGCAAGGAGCCATTTAAGATAGGAGGAAGACCACCTGGCTGTGCATCTGGTGTTTACTTTGTCTTCTTTCATTACGACTTTGGAGGTTCTGGTAGAAATTCTCCAGATACTTGGTATCAAGACTATCATAATCTCTCAGGCCTTTATAATGATACCATTTATGCCCATGTATTTGCTTCAGGAGATAAGGCTGTTATCCAATACTGGTTCTTCTATCCATTTAATGACTGGGTGAATAATCACGAGGGAGACTGGGAGCATATAAATGTGGTAGTGTCGTCTCAGGATCCAGCTACAGCCCAAATTGAATATGTTGACTATTACTTTCACCACTATGTAAAGAGTTGCGCAAAGCCTGGGATAGACTTCTTTGTTGATGATACAACCCATCCTGTTGTATTTGTTGGGGGCCATGGTGCTTGGAAGCCTCCTGTTGGTGGAGGTGGAAGTGGTGAAGGTTCTCATGGATCATATCCTGTAAAGGGACATTGGGATGATGTACAAGATTTACCAAAGGTTTGCGAAGATATCGATGGCTCAGGAGAGTTCTTGAGCTATAAAACCTTTGGTTTAAAGATGATTCCAAATAGAGATGAGGTATCCAAAGATGACAAAGATCTGTACTGGATGAGAGTCGGTATACCATGGGGTCATAGGGAGTGCAATTCACCTGGTGACTGGTCAGAGCCTATAACTAAGCATGATGTTGGCAATAATTCTCCAAGAGGCCCAAACTTTAAGGAAGCTTGGAACGACACAGGCGACACAAGCAATGATGAATACAAATGGTATCTCAAATTACCACCTTACTCCCCAGTCACAAACTCTGGCTACACCATTCCCAAAGTCGGCATAATCAAAGGTAAGGTAACTGATAAAACCAGTGGTAACCCTATAGTTGGTGCAACCATAAAGGTATCAGGCAGAAATCGATCAGCCACAACAGACAAGGATGGGATGTATAAAATTGCATTGCCTGTGGGTAGTTATAAGTTATATTGTAGTAAGAGTAGGTATGGAGGAAGAAGCAAAGAGATAGTTGTGAATGAAGAAGCTGAGCTTGTTGCTGACTTTTCATTGTTCTTAACCCAATATACCTTTACCCCTTCTAACATATGGATAGAGAGTCAACAAGAACTTAACAAGTGGGCACTTGGTTCTGTGGTATACTTGAAGGTAAAAAGGTATGAGGTAAGAGCAAAGATCACATTTCCTCAGGAATTTATAGAACCACCCGATGTATTACAGATACAAACAAATGGGTTATCAGGAGCAAATCCCAATAAAGGCTCTACCTGGGCAGATGTAATATCCATTTCTAATAAAGAGGCAATAGTCCGTACCTTTGTTTATTGGGTTGGATACAATATAGCAGGTGAGTCTATTAAGAGATATATACCCTGTGCTCCTGGTAATACATCGTTTAATGTAACCCTTGAGGGATATGTTGAACAGCCAGATCCAGTTTCAATCTCAGGAAAGGCAATCAAGTCATCAACTGGAAATCCTGTAATAGCAAGGGTTGAGATATTAAAGCGAAATGCAGTTAAAGGCTCATCCAGTACTAATAACAAGGGAGAGTATAGTATCTCTAATCTGTTGCCAGGAACCTATATTATAAGGATAATCCAAGATGGAACAATCCTTAAAACCCAGGAGATAGAACTATATTCGGATACCTTACTTAATTTTGATCTTCCTGATTACATCTATGGTGGAAATAGTTCGCTCAATATCAATGTTGAATCAAGGAGTGGAAAAAACTACACATATTATCTCTATCCATCTGACCCGGGCTATAAGATTTATAATTGGGGTTATTCGGTTCATTATAGCATTAAAGGTGGAAGGGATGATGGCTCTTATGTAGATTATGCCAATAATAGATTGGTTATCAAGGTAAGGCTTGATGGACAGTGGTATCGTAAGTCAAAATATGGAGCTACCTACAATCTATATGGACGAAAAGAGGTTTTAGATATACCGCCTATATCTGAATATGAGGGTGATAATAGCCTGAGGGTTACTGATAGCTCTTCTAAATATGAGGTAAAGACATATTATCTATATCCATCCGATCCAAAGTATAAGATATACAAATGGGATTATGAGGCTCATGAAAAATTGTTTGCTAAAGATTATGGAACAGATATTGACCCTGTCAACAATAGGCTTGTGATCAAGGTAGGACTAAGCGGATTCACCTGGAGATTCTGGTGGTTTTCTTGGGTTATAAGGGCAAGGTATGATGCAACATACAAGGTTTATGGAAGGCTATCTGATTCAAAAGAACCCAAAGCACTCTCACAGATTCCAGTAACCCTTGTAGAAGAAAAAAGAGAGCAAAGAAAACCCCATGCTTTCTTCCAAAAGACCTCTGGCTTAAATAAAACCAATGAGATGACCGTCTCTATTATGCTAAAGGATGTAGAGGATGAGATACGGGAAGGAAAGATACGCATATCCTTTGACCCAGCAAGGATAGATGTGAAGGATGTTGTAGCCCCAGTATTTGAAGAGGAAGGCCAAGCTAAAACAAGATTTTCTGAAGGAACATCCTCTTTACAGATATTTCTCCACTCAGAGATAGATAACAATACAGGTAAAGTCAATATAGAGGTGGCTATCGTCCCGGATGATGACACAGAAGAGATAAGTTATGGCACAACTACCTCTACTTCAACAACCCAATCTATAGTCAATCAAGCAAGTGATAAAAAAGAAGAGAATATAGCACCTATTGCCTATCTTACCATAAAGTTAGACTCGAACAGAGGAATGAGTGCTATTCAAGAGGATGATATTCTCTCTTTGCTCTCTATAGATTCTTTGGAGCTAACAGATAGCCAGGGAGAAAGGATTGAAGTAGATGTAGATAATGATGAATCTAAGACTTCTCCACCAAAAACATCTGAACTTCTTCAATCCTATCCAAACCCAGCAGGGGATTCCTGTTATATCCCATTCAAGCTATCAGCAGACAGCAATGTTACTGTAGAGATCTACAACATCCTTGGACAGAAGGTCCGAACAATAGATGCAGGACCAAGAAAAGCAGGCTCATACACAAAGCAAGACAGGGCAATATTCTGGGATAGAAGGAACGATAGTGGAGAAAGGGTTGCCTCTGGCTTATACTACATTAACCTGAAACTAGATAAGTTTTCTGCTACAAAGGCAATGGTGGTGAGATAGCTGTAAGTTATAAGCTGTAAGGATTAAGCCTGAAAGAGAGATGGCTTGCATGCATGCAAAGAAATATCTTGACAAAGGATGGTGGAGGGGGTAATATAAAATAGGAAACGATAAATGTGCTGGACAAGGTCATAATGACCAAACCAGTAAAGTATGTGGTAGATATGGAGATCGAAAAGTTCTTCGATACCATAGACCACTTATAAAGGAGGTTGAAAGATGTCTACTCGACAGAAGCTATTAGCTTTTCTGGTTCTCCTTCCTCTTTGTGGATGGACAGGGACAGTTACTGATCAAGAGGTAACCAAAATGATTGATGACCTTCAGCAAGGGTTTGCTGGCGCCATATCTACAGGCGTCCTTGGTCCACCAAGATGCTTTGATAAATCAGGATTTTCTCTGGGGATTCTTCTTCCTTGTGCTCCCTTAAAATATACAGACCCGGATACGGATAAGCCTAAAGATATACCCATTATTACACCATCCGTTTATGCAAGAATAGGGCTTGGAATATGCGACATTGGAGGAAAATACTGCTATATTCCAGAAAAAGAACCAGTAAAGTCTGCAAGTTTCTTCGGTCTGGAGGCCAGGAAAAGGCTCTTAAAAGAGAATTCTCTTAAGCCAGAGATAAGCGTCAGCCTTACATACAACTCCTTTGAAATTGAGGCAGAGGATAAGAATGAGTGGAAGGCAGATTGGAAGATTAAAACAAAGGGTGTAAAACTGATAGCCAGTAAAAAGATTTTGATGCTCTCTCCTTATGCAGGTATAGGCAAGGACTGGTATTCAGCAAAGATTAAATATACCATTATTGATCAATCCATATTTGATAAGTCAACAGAGAGAAGCGATTCACCAACAAGGCTTTTAGTTGGCTGTGAACTGAACCTCCTTCTTCTAAAACTTTCTGCTGAAATAAATAAATTTGGGAAGGAGAGTATATACGCTGTATCTCTAAGGATATAATATGAAGAGATTATTGGCTTTAGCAGTTTCGTTGGTCATTGGGTGTGAGGTTAGTGTGCCTGAATATAACCAGGTAGCAAATCTTACGCAGATAACCTCTGAAAAGGGCATGAATATCCTGCCAGATATTAGCTCTGATGGAAAAGAGATGGCTTTTTCCTCTAATAGAAGGGGGAATTTTGACATATTTATCAAAAAACCAGAGGAGCAAGCAGTGATTCAAAGGACATTTGGCAGGGAAGACGATCTATTTCCTTCGTGGTCTTCTGATGGGAAGATGTTAGCCTTTTCCTCTAATCGTTTTGGTAGTTTTGACATCTTTATTATTGATGCTTTTAGTGGCCATGATACAAGGCAGATAACCTTTGACTCTACAGATGAGATTGCTCCAGATTGGTCTCCTGATGGCAAAAATCTTGTTTTTACCAGGATACGAAGAGGAGATGAAAATAGTTATTCTATTATTATTGTTGATGTAGAAACAGGTATTCAGACTGAACTAACAAATGGGCTTTTTCCTAAGTTTTCTCCAGACGGCAATAGGATTTGCTTTCAGAGAGGCATTGAAGAAGGCAAGCAATCAATATGGATAATAAATAGCGATGGCACTATGGAGACAGAGATCGTCTATAACCCTATTTTTAGTGCTGTTACTCCTTCATGGTCAATAGATGGAGAAAGAATCGTCTATGCATCAGCAATGAATGGAAAAGGCAAGGTTGAAAAGGGGTTGATTGAGGAATTAGTAGCATATCGACCCATTGATATTAGAACAGTAAAGACCAATGGAAGTAATGATACCCAAATTACAGGAGATAGTGGTCCTGATGGGTTTCCTGTCTGGTCTCCTGATGGCTTCATTTATTTCTGCTCCCTTCGCGAAGCCCGCGAAGCCAATGATGAATATAATATTAATATCTTCAGGATGAGGTTACAATCCTTGCCATAAATAGCTTTTTAAGGATACACTTCAATATTTCTCATTCCCCCTACAGTCAGTTCATCTCGTAACACTTTACTCATCTGAAGTAACCGAGTAAAGTTCAATGTAAAATGTAAA
>JASEHO010000098.1 GCA_030018505.1 bacterium | reverse complement strand
TTCTAATTTCCATTTTTTAACCTTTAAGCTTTCAAACAAGAGTGAACCGTCCCACTTTATCTTATTACCCCAATCTTTCCAAAGATTGCCTCTCTTTGGGACTCTATCCTGTAGAGATAGACGCCTGATGCAGTATTTCCAACCTGCCACTCCCATTTGCCAGAGGTAATCTTCTCTTCTTTTTTAAGCAGTTCGCCGGCGATATTAAAGATGCTAATAGTTGAAGGAGAGGGCAGGGGGTTCCTGGAATCTCCAAAGGTTATTCTGCCTTTATGTTTGGCAAGATGAGAAGCATTATAAGGATTGGGAAAGACAGGCACCTTCTTTAATCGCAAAGACTCTCCTGCTGGGGCAAATATGGACAGGTGGGTTGTTGTGCCATAGAGGATGTTTCTCTCTGTGTCACAACTACTCTCTATAGGCAGCCATACTCCATTTTGATAGGTATAAAAGACAAGCCCTCTTTCATCTATATTTGTGCCGTCAACTATATGGCCATAGGTATTTGGATAGGTAAGGCTGATGTTTATTGTGCCAGTTGCCGAAAGATGAGAGTTATCTGTGCCAAAGGCACAAATGGAGAGGGAGATGCCGATGTTATTTTGTGGAAAGGTTGAAGAAGGGGTTATCTCTATCCTGTAAGGCTGATTAAAGGTGTTGGCTGAGACAGTGACTGTTCCCTGAAGGCTCTCTTTCCAGATAGAGCTTGCAGTTGGGTTTCCATAAACATAGAAGAAAAGGCTTCTAAAAATCTCGCCATTGGTGATGGTAGCAAAGATTGGTCCAACCTTACTAAAGACTATGGAATATCTTGCCTTATCTCCGTCAAATGCCTGGAGAAGACTGACAGGAAAGATTTCATTCTGGTCATAGACTGTGATTGTGCCTGGGTTATAATGATTTCCATACACATCCAGTACCCAAACATCTATTGGAAAAGGAACTAAAGCAGTAGGAGTTCCATAAACTAGTTCAAGGGAATTAGCTTGTGAAGAGCCAGAGACAGAGAAGGTAGCTTGAGCAGAAAATGTCCCCAGGGTTGCTGTGGCTGTGAATGTGCCTGCTTGTTTGAGAATAAAGGATAGGGTTTTGCTTCCTAAAAATTGGGTCTGGGTGGCTATTTCTAAATTTCCTGAAAGACTAAGGGTGCCTGTGTAATCTGAGGTCTCGTTGGCAAAGAAATCTTTAGCAAGAATAGTAAAGGTAAAGTTTCCTCCGGCTACACCATTATTTGGACTGATATAAAGATAGATAGATTTTGTAGAGCCTGGAAAAATTTTGCAGGTAATAGTTGAAAAGAGGCTATATTCATATCTTGCTTCTACCCTGATTTCGCCTGCTTTACTGGAAGAAAGAATCGCTCCTGCAGTTCCATTAACTGTGGTTGAGGTAGAGGATATTGTGCCAGTGCCAGAAAGAATGCTCCAGTTAATCTCTGCACCGGTTATTGGATTGTTAAATTGGTCAACAAGATAGGCAAAGAGAGTCAAACTGCCAATATCTGCTGAAACATCAAAGCCTTTTAAGGCAAGGGTTGCTTCCCTATCAGGATAGACAAGGACAGTACATGTTCCAAAAATCTCTGAGAGGCTGCTATCTGTAATAGTTATAGTCTGGGTTCCTGAGGTCTTGAAATTCAGGGTAAAGGAGGCTGTGCCGTTTCTGAAGGTAGTTTGAGTTCCTGCTATTTTTGGGTCAGAGGAAGAGATTATAGCTGTTTGAGTATAGCTTCCTGTTAGTGGAAGAGCCAATGCCAAAAAGATTACCCCTTTTCCTGCTGTCCCTGTAGCAGGACCTGTAATCTTAAAGGATGTTGCAGGGATTACCGTAAAAAAGGCTTCTTTAGAAATATCTCCGTAGGTCGCTGTGATTGTGCCTGCACCATTATCAGAGTATGAATAAAGTGTAGTCTCTGTTCCAAAAGATGAACTTAAAGTGCCGAGGGTTGTTGTCCATGTGCAGGCCAGATTCAAGGGATTTGAGGCAGAGTCATAGACACAAGCAGAAATGGTCTTTTCTCCTCCAATAGGAATAATGAAAGAAGAGGGAGTTAGCAAGATATAACCTAAATTATAGGAAACATAGAAGCAATCTGTCAGGCTTCCTGTCCAATAAAAGTTTGTGAGAAATAGGCTATATGTTCCATGCTTTAGCCCATAAAGACTAAATAAGAAGCTAATGGAAGTTGTTCCAGATATAGCCGTGAGAGAGCCTTCCCTATTGCTCAGCCTGGCTGTTGTTTGTGTTGAAAACCACTTGCCTGTAATTGCAAGGGTACAGGTTTCTGTATTTGGAGCAGATGTTGGGCTGATAGTTGCTATTACAGGGATTTTTCCTGCAATAAAATCTCTTTGCTCACCTTTGGCAAGATCTAAGGTAAATGAAGCTGGCAGAAAGACCCAATCTAATCTTTCTGGGGTGATAGTGTAGGTTCCAGGATGCAGTAGCTCTACATAGTATGAGCCTGAACCATCGGTTGTGGTCTCTGTGGAATACATCCCTGTAATGGTCAGAGTTGCTTCTGCCAGAGGCTCAGAATTAGGGGTGGTGAGGGAACCTTTAAGATAAAGCCTGCTGGATGAGAATAAAACCTTTGGGTTTGGGTTGGCAAAATCTACATTTCCAGACCACTTTAGGGGGCTGAATCCATACCAGATTAGCTCAGGCTTCACTGTATAGCTTCCAGGCGTTTGAAGGTTAAAGCTAAAGTATCCGTTTGCGTCTGTGGTAGCAGTTGCCTCTTTTTCTCCTGAAATGCTGATCTCTATCCCCTGGACGATATCGCCTGTTATTGTGCCTTCAACAGAGATAGGCTTGCCAAGAAATAGATAAGTCTTGTTCGGATCACTATAATCAAAGAACTTTGTCTCTGATGCTGGTAGGTTGAAACTAAAGCCAGGCATCTCCAAAATAATGGTGTATGTGCCAGGCTCTGGCAAGTCAAACCAGAATGAGCCATCTGTGCTAATGGTGATAGAGCCTACACTGCTTACAGTGACAGTTGCACCTAATATTGAGTAGTTCTCTGGTGTAGTTACTGAGCCAGCGATATACAAATGATGTCCATCAAAGTTTTGAGTAAAATGCGGAGAATTTTCAGATATAGTCAGGCTCCTTGTAGAAGGGCTAAAGATATGGTATGGCTTTTCAGGTCTTAGAATATATTCACCGAAAGAGAGAATATTAAAGAGGTATGAGCCATTATCTGAGGTTATTGTCTTTGTCTCTGGACCAGTAAGGGTGATAGTAGCGATAAGAGGGTTTTGTCCATCAGTTACAGAACCTGAAATAGAGGGCTGATAGCCAACAAAAGCAAATTCTATGTTTGGATGGTCAAAGGAAAGGCTTACTGTGGCGCTCTGTGGCTTAAAGAGATAATTAGAATAAGATGGGGTTATGGTGTATGTACCAGGTGCGATAAGATTAAAGATGTAGTTCCCTTCTCCATCTGAAAGCCCATCTGCTTCGGCAGAACCAGATAAAAAGAGGTCAACACACCAAAAACCCCCTCCTTGTTCTTCAGTAACACAGCCCTTGATAAAGAGATGGCTGGCATAAAAGTCTTGGTTTTTAGGCGAGTCAACAAAGAGCGTTTGCGAGGCTGGATTAAATATATGGTGGGGTTTTTCTAATGTTATGGTGTATGTTCCTTCTATTAAAGGAAAAAGGTTGTAGCTTCCAGAGGAATCTGTCATTACTTCAAGAGAATCTGCTTTGACTGATGCATCAGAAAGCGGCTCTCCTTGTTGGGTAACTGAGCCTTTAACATAATATGGCTCAAAGACAATAAAGACTGTTGTTGAGCTTGCTATGATAATATCATCGTCCCCACTTTTATCATAGTCAAAGGAGGCGAGTAGATTTCCGCAAGACACAGAGCCAAAGGCAGTTGTTCCAGAAAAGAGTGTCCCAGAGATAAAAATTTCATCTGGCCCTTCTCCATCAAGGTTTAAGCAAAGGGATGAACCACCAGCCAATATCTTATCCGTGGTAGTTCCTTTAGGGTTGCTTGTGCCATAAAGAATATAGGTGGTGTCAGTTCCAGAAATAAGAAGGTCAGCATATTTATCGTTGTTTAAGTTGCCAAAGGCTACCCTATCTCCTCCTTCAATAACAAGCCCTTCGGTAAGGCTTCCAGACAAAGAGCTTGAACCATAAATGATATAGACCTTATCCTGACCAGCGATAGCTATATCAGAAAAGCCATCGCCGTTCAGATCTAATATAGCAAGAGATCCAGTTAAATCTTGCTTTTCAAAGATTAGAGATTTTATCTCAAGTAATGGCCTACAGCCAAAAAATAGATAACACCTGCCATTTTCAGCCACAATTATATCATCATACCAATCGCCATTCACATTGCCTATAGCTATTGCTCTGACATCTGTGAAGGTTGCTGGCAAAGGCTCTCCTTCCCCCCATTCTAAGTGAATATCCCGATTTATTGGTCCTTTTATGACATATACAGTTTTAGAGCCACCAACTATTAAGTCTTTATTCCCATTTCCATCTATATCGCCAATAGCCAGAGCCTTTCCAATGCCATCACCCTCTTTTCCATAGATCTTATAATCTGCAGAAGATAGGGTATAGCTCCCTTTATCCTTTTTTCCAAAGATATAGCATAGATTTTCTTCTGCAGAGCCTATCACCACATAAGGCTCATTACTTTTCAGAATACCTGAGGCTATAGAGGATATGGTCGCTATCCCTTCAATGACTATCCCTTTGTTGCAAGAAATTTCAATAGAATGTCCTCCCCAAGCAATGAGGAGAACTAAAAAAAGATATTGCATAGAATAATTATACCCTTTTACCTATCTTCTGTCAAAAGAATTGGCTATAAACACAGCCACAATAGTTTTGGTGATACAGATTGTATCTTTTTGCCAGGTCCAGAGACCTTTTGAATCCATCCTTCTTCTTAAAATTATACTCCCTAAAACCTTCAAACCCTTTTCCTATCCTATTTATAGGCTGGCTATCCTTATGGGTCGATACAGTCAATGTTGTGGTAAATGGGATCTTGAGCTCTTTAGATTTTTGGCTTGTTTTCTCCAGCCTCAAAGAGAAGCAGACCTCGCACCGATTGCCTCTCTCAGGTTCTTTCTCAAAACCCCTTGTCAACTCAAGCCACCTTTCCTTCTCATAAGAGCCTTCTATTAAACTAAACCCCATAGCCTCCGAGAGAACCCTTACTGCCCCAAGCCTTCTTTTATACTCCTCCTCTGGATGAATATTGGGATTATAGAAGAAACCCATAGGCTCAAAACCATCTTCTCTCAGCCTTTCAATCACAGAGCAGGCACAAACCCCACAACAGATATGAAGCAAAATTTGGTTCATTAAAAATTTCCTTTCTCATTTTACAGTACCCATTTTACATTTTTATACAATACAATATAGGGGACAGTAACCTATTTTTAATCCACTGGTCGGCCAAAGAAAGAATAAAATGGTAACTGTCCCTATTATTCTCATTACAGACATTCTCAAAAAGGTGCCCATTATCTATACGCCTCTTTCCTGTGATATGCAGCAGTGAGATAAACTATCTTCTCTTTCTCATCTATAAAGATACGATATTTATCCAACAAACCGTCCCTTTTTTTCTCTGACATTCTGAGAACCTTTCTTAAGTCTTGCTACAAGTTCCTTATTACTTAATATTTCCATCATCTCTAAATCATCTGCAAATGCTGCCTCTTCAATATAAGATAGAACAGCGTTCTCAATGAAGTTTGAGATAGAGCGTCTTTCTATTTCGGAAAAACTCTTTATTCTTTCATACGCCTCATTATCCAGTCTTATAGTCGCAGTCTTATGCATCTAATCTTCACCTCCATTCATAATAATTCATTTTTATATTTTTTGCTCGCTTTGCAAAAAATATTTCTTGCTTCTAACTTCTCCCATCTAACTTCTAATCTCAAACATTGCCTCCA
>JASEHO010000097.1 GCA_030018505.1 bacterium | reverse complement strand
CACTCGAACCCTCGAATCCTTGAGTCCTTGAACCCTTTTACAAAAACTTGAGAACCTTTGGTTAATAAGTGCTATAGGATCAAACTTAAGCAGAAAATAGTTATTTGAACCTAACAATCCTCACAAAAGAGTCTATATTGAGGCTGGCACCACCAACTAAGGCTCCATCTATATCTGGCTGGGCCATAAGGCTGTCAATGTTATCTGGCTTCACGCTTCCTCCATACTGGATGCGGACAGACTCTGCTAATTCTTTATTATATATCTTTTGTAGGCTTTCCCTGATAAATAGGTGCATCTCTTCTGCGTCTTGTGGGGTTGCTGTTTTTCCTGTGCCTATTGCCCAGACAGGCTCATAGGCTATGACTATCTTCTCTAACTCAACACCCAAAAGCCCCCTGGTCAACTGCTGATAAACAACATCCCTCTCTATACCTTTCTTTCTTTCTACTTCTCTTTCTCCAAGACAGAAGATAGGTGTAAGCCCAACAGAAACTGCCCTTTTTAGCTTCTTGTTTATCATTTCATCCGTTTCCTTAAAATACTGTCTTCTCTCAGAGTGTCCAATAATTGAATACTCTGCCCCAATATTTTTGAGCATATCAGCAGATACCTCCCCTGTCCAGGCACCCTCTTTTTCAAAGTAGATATTCTGAGCCCCGACCTTAATATTGGAGCCTTGACAAGCATCTACTACTAATGAAAGGCTAACAAATGGAGGCATAAGCAAAATATCCCTATCATGAGCATCAGAGAGGAGCTTCACCAAGGACTCAACAAACCCTCTTGTCTCTGAAGGCAGTTTATTCATCTTCCAATTTCCAGCAATAATTGGTCTTCTCATCTTTTTAATGTAGCTGTGATTGTCCCGGCTGATGTTGGCACCTTAATCATCAGAGGAACCTTGCTCTCCTTCTCAAACCAAATCTTTATTCCTCCTTCGCTATGGTCCAACCTCTCCTCTTCTACTTCATAAACATCGTATATCTTCTTCTTTATGGTTACGCTTTTTTCTTTCACCACAATCGTTATTCTCTTTAGTTCTCCTTTTGTTATTAAGCAAAACACTTCTGAATAACCTGGATAGAGGCTGATGTTCCGTAGGTAATAGATCAAAGAGATAATGTCGTAAGTCTTTTCTGGTACCTCCGTCTCCTTTTCTTCTCCATTTGAGGTTATTAAGGCTGTTTTCTTCCTCTGGTTGAATTTTACCTCAAATAGACCGTGATACTTTCCCTCGTTTATCCTCTGAAGGAGATATTCTGGAAGAATATCCTTTTTATTTGTAATTACCTCTATATAGTCATCAACCTTATAGAATTTTGAGAAAAAGCTATTCGTCTTTGTCTCAGATATAAGCCGTATCTTGTCATTTTCTTCCTCAACCTGCGATATTTTTTGGGTTCCTGCCTTTATTCCGAACATCTTTATATCGTATAAAAGCTCTTCACAAAACCCCAGGCAGGATATAGCAAGAAGCAAAAAAATCTTCTTCATTTTACTCTATCTCTGCCTCATCTATAAGCATAATGGGAATATCATCCCTTATGGGATACTTGAGCCTACAAGAACGACAGAGAAGTTTATCCTCCTCCTTCTGATACTCAATCTCCCCTTTACACTTTGGACAAGCCAAAATCTCCAAAAGCTCTTTGTCTATCATCAATTCACCTCCATAATTTTTTTTACCACTTCATCAATCACCCATGAAGGGGTAGATGTTCCAGCTGTTAATCCTATCTTTTTTGCTTCCTTAAACCACTCTAATCTTAGGTAGTCCTTTCCCTCAATATGATAGGTGTTTGGGTTTATCTCCTTAGCCAATAGAAACAATCTCTTTGTATTTGCTGAACTTACCCCTCCAACAACTAAAAGTATATCAACCCTTTTGGCTAATTTACAAGAACTTTCTTGTAAAGCTAAGACTGCTTTGCAGATAGTATTATAGACCTTAATTTCAGAGGCATTTCCCATAGCCTGGCTCGTAACAGCCCTTAGATTAGAGAGTGTCTGTGTGGTTTGAGCAATTATACCCAGCCTCTTTTTTCTTACTGCCTTTACCTCATCTGGATTCTGAACAACAATAGCATCTTTTGCCCTGCTCACAATCCCTTCCACCTCTGGATGATTCGGATCACCAACAATCACCACAGAGTAGCCCTCTTCTGTAAGTTTCTCTGCCAGTTTTTGAACCCTTGAGACTATTGGACAGGTGCCATCAACTATCTTTAGGTGTTTCTCCTTTGCCTTGATGAAATCCTCTGGTTGGACACCATGCGATCTAAAGATTACTGTGCCTCGTCCAATCTTATCAATAGAATCTACTGCCCTTACCCCTTTTTTCTCTAAACTCTGGACAACCTGTAGATTATGGATAATAGGACCTAAGGTATAAACCTCTTTATCTATACCTGCAGAGCTTTCAGCCAGCTTTATCGCCCTCTTTACACCTGAGCAAAACCCACAACCTGAGGCTATTTCTATCTTCATAGTTTGGCTATCTCCTCCATCACCATATTGGCTATCTCCTGATCATTTTTCTTAAAGAAGGTCTCTGGCTGGATTGGTCTTCCTATTGCTACCTTTATCTTGTGGGGCTTGATAATCCATGCTCCCCTAGCCAAAGCCTTCTCTGTGCCACTTATCCTAAGAGGAAGGATTGGTGTTCTTATCTTCTTATTAGCCAACCTTGCTATTAAGCCTATTCCCCTCTTTGGTTCTCTCAAGCCCACACCCCTTGTTCCCTCAGGGAATATAAGAACCCTCCCTGAGTTTTCAAGTATCCTTATTGTTTGTTCTATAGCCTTACGGCTAAACCCTTCTCTCTGAACAGGAAAGGCATTCAAGTTCTTTATTAGCCACCCAAAGACTGGGAGTAAGAAGAGCTCTTCTTTGGCAAAATAATGAAGCTCCATTGCCACCCCTATTACAGGTGGGTCAAGGAAACTCATATGGTTTGAGGCAACTATTAAGCTGCCTTGTTTTGGGATATTCTCTGCCCCTAAGACAGAATATCTAAAAAATATCTTAAAAAAACTTGCGACGATTCTTTGGGCTACCCAGTAAAACCTATTCTTTCTTAAAATGAATCTTACCCTTTCAAGAATCCTATCTGCCACCTCATGGCTTGAAAGGTTTTCTGTGTCAATCAATAAGGCATCATCTGGTCTTATCAGGGGTGCGGTCTTTCTCTCGCTATCAATCTTATCCCTTTCTTCTATTGCCTCTCCTTGCCTCCGCTCTTTTCTTATAGAAATATGGGCATCAAGATAGAACTTAAAAGGGGTTTCTGGAAAAATAGCAGTGCCTATATCCCTTCCCTCTATAACTAACCCCTTTTTTCTCTTTTGAGAGATCAAAAGATTAGTGACATACCTTCTTACCTCAGGGTTAGCAGCAACAATAGAGACATTAGCAGAAACATCAGGCTCTCTTAGGTGAGGGGTTAAATCTTGCGAATCTACAAAAACCTTACCTGAGTCTAAAATTAGTTCTTTTTCCGAAAGGAGAGAGAGAAGATTTGAAGAGAATGGGTCAATCCCGCAGGATAAAGCAAGATAACATATTGCCCGATAGCAAGAACCAGAGTCGCAATAATCTATCCCTAATTTATTGGCTACTATCTTTGAAACAGTCGTCTTTCCCGCACCTGCTGGACCATCTATCGCCACCACCAAGTCTTTCATTTATAAATGCGTAACTGTTAGCCAACACTTAACTCTTTTATTTTGGTTATAATCGTCAATAAACTCTAAAAGTTTACCATTAAGCTCAAAATATACTTGAAAATTTGTATTTTGTCAAAAGATTTCTTTTGTGTAATTTGACTTCCATAGGTTCTATATTATACTATATATACCTAAATAAATCAGACTTGGCAAAAATTTAGGCTTAAAAAGGGTTCAAGGGTAGAGGGGGAGATGCGTCGAAAAGAAGGCGATACTAGAATTCTTGAAAGACTGTCCCCCCTTGAATCCTGTCCCCCCTTTTATTCCCTATTTTTTTTGTAAAGGCTGTTTTCATTGGGTATAACCTACCGTTAGTCAACAACTAAGGAGTTACACATAACAAAAAATGACTAAAATATTACTATATATCTTTAACAAGTTGCGCGCTATGTTTGGTCCTATGGGTTGGTGGCCAGGCGAAACCCAGATAGAGATAATCATAGGGGCAATACTTACCCAAAATACCTCCTGGAGCAATGTTGAAAAAGCAATAGCCAATCTAAAGAGAGAAGACCTCCTTTCTGTGAAGGCTCTAAGAGATATAGGGATAGAAAGGCTCTCTGAGCTTATCAGACCATCAGGCTACTATAATCAAAAGGCAAAAAAGATTAAGCATTTTATTGATTTCCTCTTCTCTACTTATGATGGCAGTCTCAATAAGATGTTTGAGACAGATACCCTACTTTTAAGAGAAGATCTTCTAAGAATAAATGGAATTGGGCCTGAGACAGCAGATTCTATCCTTCTTTATGCAGGAGAAAGGGCTATATTTGTTGTTGATGCTTATACAAAAAGGATTCTTGAAAGGCATAATCTTTGTTCGCAAGATGCAGGTTACCCTGAAATCCAAGCCTTATTTATGGAAAATCTCCCAGAGGATGCCAAACTCTTTAATGAATACCATGCCCTCTTTGTCCGACTTGGAAAAGAGACCTGCAAGAAAAGCCAGCCCCTGTGCAAATCCTGTCCATTATATAAGATGCCAGGATAACTAATCTATGGGACGGTTCATTTTCAAAAGTTTTTCCCTCTGATTTCTTTTGGAAATTAGAAATGAGATTTGAAATTAGAAATTTGAAATTTGACCAGATTTAAGTAGGAACACTAATATCTCGATAAAAAGGAGGGGTTAAAATGGTTATTAACAGGTGTGAAGGCATGTAAAAGGATGAATAAAGAAAAAGATGAGGCTAATCTTTATAATGAAATCGGGCTGCGATATGGATCCCAGTGCAACTATCAAGAAGCGCTCGTGTGGTATGAAAAGAGTATGAAGATTAAAGAGAAGATAGGCAACCTGGCAGGGTTAGCCACGACTTACAATAATATCGGTGGAATCTATTATGCTGAAGGCAAATATCAAGAAGCACTGAAGTGGGGAGAGAAAAGTAAAGAGATTCAGAAAAGAATAGGCGATAAAACAGGTTTAGCTCTCTCTTAGAAATCTTGGTCTTCTATATCGTGATACAGGTAAAAAAGACCGTGCAAAAGAATACCTACAAGAAGGTTACAGGCTTTTTATCCAACTTAATTTCAAATCCGACGCAGAAGAGGTAAAACGGCTACTTGAAACATTATAAAATTGGAGATAACCGTTCAGCAGAGGTGTAAGGATGGGAAAAAGGAAAAGTAGAGAAAAAGGATTTACTTGATATTAAGCGGATGGTGGTAAAATATCCTGGACTCAAAAAGATTCTAACCCCTGGTGAAAAAGGATGAGTTCACTTCCAGAGATATTTAGAAAGATAGTTTCCTGTTACCTGAACGATTACCAGGCATCGCTTGATCTGGTTGGTGACGGATTTGAGGCTTATCAAAAAAGGTGATAATTAATATGAGATTAAAACCAAAGGGATTGAGTTGGCAATAACAGTATAACCTATTAGGAGTAAGCGAATATGAATACTGAAAAACAAAAAATTGGTTCAGTGATGGTAATTGGCGGTGGCATTGCCGGAATGCAGGCATCATTAGATTTAACCGAGGCTGGGTTTAAGGTTTATCTGGTTGAAGACTCCCCAGCGATTGGCGGCAAAATGGCACAATTAGATAAAACCTTTCCGACCAACGACTGCTCTATGTGTATCATGGCACCCAGGCTGGTGGATGTGGCCGAGAATTTGAATGTTGAGTTGTTGACTAATTCAGAGGTTGTCTCAGTAGAAGGAACAGCAGGTAATTTTAAGGTACAGGTTTTAAAACATCCCCGGTATGTAGATGAAGAAAG
>JASEHO010000096.1 GCA_030018505.1 bacterium | reverse complement strand
TGCGTGGAGCGTAATACAGTAAGACGCAGAACGCTTATAATTTTTGGTAAACCTGATTGACAGAAGGAGTTTCAGGAATTATACTTTTTTTATGGAAAAGACAAAGGTCGGCGTTGTTGGTGTGGGTCATATGGGAGATTTTCATAGCCGTGTATATAGAGAGATTCCCTATGTAGATTTGGTGGCTGTGGTTGATGTAAGTGCGGATAGGGCAAGGGAGGTTGCCGAGAAATATCATACCACTCCATTCACAGACTATCAGGATATCTATAAGCTGGTGGATGCTGTTTCTATTTGTGTGCCTACATCCTTGCATTATTCTGTAACAAAAGACTTTCTTGCTCAAAAGAAGAATATTCTTTTGGAAAAACCTATGACCACATCTATAGAGGAGGCAGAGGAGTTGATAGACAGGGCAAAGAAGCAGGCTGTTTTACTCCAGGTAGGTCATGTAGAGAGGTTTAATGCCGCTGTCTGCGAACTAAAGAATGTGGTGAAAAATCCGATATTTATTGAGAGCAAGAGGCTCGGCCCAAAAACCCCAAGGATTGATGATGCAGGCGTTATTCTTGACCTGGCTATACACGACATAGATATTGTCTTATCCCTTGTTCCATCTGAGATAAAGAGAATAAATGTTGCTGCTTCCTCTGTCTATTCAGGTTTAGAGGATATTGCCAATATTCAGATGGAATTTGCGAATGGTTGTATCGCTGTAATTACCGCTTCAAGGGTTACTGAGGAAAAAATACGGACATTGGCTATCACCCAGGAGGATGCCTATATCTTTTTGGATTATGCGGATCAAGAGCTTCATATTCATAGAAGGGCGTCATCAGACTACTTTACCTCCCAGGAGGTGTTGAAATACAAGCAGGAGTCATTCATAGAAAGGATATTTATCCACAAGGACAATCCCTTAAAGCTTGAGCTTGCCTATTTCATAGACTCCATCAATAATGAAGCCTCTCTATCTTCTTCTGAGGAGGATTTGCGGTCATTAAAGACAACATTGGATATCTTGAAAACAATAAAGGAGGCGATAAAAAGATGAGATCAGATGCAATGAAGAAAGGCTTGCAAAGGGCCCCGCATAGAGCCTTATTCAAGGCAATGGGCTATACGAATGATGAGTTAGCCAGGCCTATTATTGGGATAGCCAACTCAAGGAACGAGCTTATCCCCGGTCATATTCATCTTGGAAATATAGCAGAGGCTGTAAAAGCAGGTGTTCGCATGGGAGGCGGCACACCTATGGAGTTTTCCACAATTGGCATCTGTGATGGTATAGCTATGGGACATTCTGGAATGAAGTATTCTCTTGCCTCAAGAGAGCTTATTGCTGATTCAATAGAGGTGATGGCAAGCGCCTATCCCTTTGATGGACTGGTTTTAATAGCAAACTGCGATAAGATAATCCCTGGTATGCTAATGTCTGCCTTAAGGCTCAATATTCCAGCTATCTTTATCAGTGGTGGACCTATGCTTTCTGGATGCCTCCAAGGAAAGAAGATAGATTTAATCTCTGTTTTTGAGGGTGTCGGTAAATGCAGCTCTGGCAAACTGAGCAAAAAGGAGTTGGAGGAGATAGAGGATTATGCCTGTCCAGGCGCTGGCTCTTGTGCGGGAATGTTCACTGCCAATTCTATGAACTGCTTAGCTGAGGCTTTAGGCCTTGCTTTACCTGGAAATGGCACAATTCCTGCTGTATCTGGAAGAAGAATAAGGCTGGCAAAGGAGGCTGGTCTGGCCATTATGAACCTGATTGAAAAAGGTATTAAGCCAAGGGATATCGCCACAATAGAAGGCTTTGAGAATACTATCTCCTGTGAAATGGCGCTTGGTAGCTCAACGAATACTGTCCTGCATCTTCCTGCCATAGCTAAAGAGGCAGGACTAAAATTGGATCTGGCTGTATTTGACAGGATAAGCAGAAAGACCCCAAACCTCTGCAGGTTATCCCCAGCAGGAGGCCATCACTTAGAGGATTTGGATATGGCTGGTGGTGTGCCTGCGGTTTTGGCAGAGCTTTCCAAGAAAAGGCTTATTCATAAGGAAGTACTCACAGTTACAGGAAAGACAGTTGGAGAGAATATTAAAGGAAAGGTAATTCTCAACCAAGAGGTGATTAGACAACTTACTAATCCCTACTCAGAGGATGGTGGCATAGCCATATTATTTGGTTCTCTGGCTCCAAATGGTGCTTGCGTCAAGAAGTCTGGTGTTGACCCTAAGATGATGAAGCACACAGGACCTGCCAGGTGTTTTGACTCTGAAGAGGAGGCTCAAGAGGCAATACTTGGAGGAAAGATACAGAAAGGCGATGTTGTCGTGATTAGATATGAAGGACCAAAGGGTGGACCTGGAATGAGGGAAATGCTTGCTCCAACCTCAGCCATAGTTGGTGTAGGCTTGGATAAGGATGTAGCTCTCCTGACAGACGGAAGGTTCTCTGGAGGCACAAGGGGTGCGGCTATTGGCCATATCTCACCAGAGGCAGTAGAAGGAGGACCAATTGCCATAATTCAAGAAACCGATATAATTGAAATAGACATTCCAGAAAGAAGGCTTCAGCTTAAGCTCACCAAGAAAGAGATAGAAAAGCGGCTTTCCAGACTTACCATAAAGAAAAAGAAGATAAACGGATACTTAGCCAGATATGCCTCTGCTGTAACCTCAGCCAGTAAAGGTGCGGTGTATCAAGATTAAGGGTTAATATATACTGAGAATAAAGTTGTAGGTTAAATAACTGAACTTTCGTGAATTTATTAGACACGAATTTCACGAATTATCTGAAAAAATCTGACACTAAATAATATCCATGCTTCTCCCTTCGTGTCAATTAGTGCAATTCGTGTCTCATCTTTCAAACATAGACACAAATTTCACAAATAAGATTCTAAACTTTTTAACCTACAACTTATTCAAAGATATATTTCATTCCTTCTCATAGCACCGTAAGCACCTCTTTGCTTCTTTAATGGCCATATTAGCGGTAAATTCACCTTCCTTCTCGCTTCGCATCTTCTTCTCTGTTGTTATTAGGGTTGGCATAGCCTGTCTTTTCCTTCTCTTTATAACCTCGCTATCTATCCCATTATTCAAATATCTATCAATCCCTTTACCTGCTCTGTTTCCAGCAGCAATAGCCTCTATCACTGTAGCTGCTCCTGTTACTGCATCGCCACCAGCAAATACACCGGTTAAACTTGTGCCTAATGTCTCATTGTTTGCTCTTATAGTTCCCTCTGGATAAAGCTCTATTTTACCTTCTAAGAAATCAGAGGAAACCCTTCGACCGATAGCTATAATCACCATATCCACATCAATAATGAACTCTGAACCAATAATCTGTTCAGCAACCCTCTTCCCATCCTTATCAAAGAAGTCTGTCAATCTCATCTTTAGACATTCAATCCCCTTTACCTTACCATTTTCTCTTAAAATTCTCTTTAGGAAGGTCAAGGATTCTATCTTTATCCCTTCATTTTCTGCTGTTATTACCTCCTCTGGATTGACTATTCTCTTCTTTGAACGCATACAGATTAGACTAACCTCAGATGCGCCGAGTTTGCGCGCCTGTCTTGCTGAATCCATAGCACAAAATCCTCCGCCAATTACAGCTATTCTTTCACCTATCTCAATAGGTAATCCCAGGTTTACATTTTGGAGAAAGGTTAAGCCAGAAATCACACCCTTTCCATCCTCTCCCTCAATCCTCATCTTTTTGTTGAGACCAGCACCTATAGCTATGAAGACGGCATTATACTCTTCTTTTATCTCATCAAACCTAATATCCTTACCAACCTCAGTCTTCGTTCTTATCTCTATGCCCAGGGCAACAATATCCTCTATCTCTGCGCGGAGAATCCTTTTATTAAATCTATAACCTGGTATGCCAACAGCCAGCATTCCACCCGGGGTCTCTAATGCTTCAAAGACAGTTACGCTGTATCCTCTTTTGGCAAGGTAATAGGCGCAGGTTAAGCCCGCAGAACCTGCTCCAATTACCGCTATCTTTTCTGGTCTTGCAAAACGGCTCACTGGCTTTGGTTTTATCCTTTCTAATTCAAGCTCACGATCACTAACAAAGCGTTTTAATGCCCTTAAAGCCAAAGGTTTATCAATTTCAGCCCTTTTACATTTTGCCTCACAGGGATGATAGCAGATACGACCACAGATAGATGGGAATGGGTTCTTCTCTTTTATAAGCTCTAATGCCTCATCAAACCTTTCTTCGGCAATCAAAGCAACATAGCTATAAACCTCTGTCTGGGCAGGACAGGTATCGCTACAGGGTGCTGTATAAAGTTTCTCGCAGACATAAGCGCTACACCTCTTTTGTTTGATGTGATCCTCATACTCTTTCCTGAAATTTGTAATTGTGGAAAGAATAGGGTTTGGTGCGGTCTGGCCTAATCCACAGAGGGATGTGTCTTTAATGGTCTTTGCCATTTTTATCAAGGTGTCTATATCCTCCTCTTTACCATCTCCCTCAGTAATTCTGGTTAGAATTTCCAACATTCTTTTGGTGCCGATGCGACATGGAGTGCATTTTCCGCAAGACTCGTTCTGGGTGAACTCCATAAAAAATCTGGCTATCTCTATCATGCAGTTGTCTTCGTCCATAACCACCATTCCACCTGAACCCATCATTGCTCCAGCTCCGACCAATGTTTCATAGTCTATAGGCAGGTCAAGGTGTTGAGTGGTGAGACAGCCACCAGAGGGTCCGCCAAGCTGAACAGCCTTAAATTTTTTACCTTTAGGTATGCCGCCTCCAATTTCAAAGATTACCTCTTTAAGGGTAGTGCCCATAGGCACCTCTATCAGACCTGTATTATTTATCTTGCCGGATAAGGCGAAAACCTTTGTTCCTTTACTGGTCTCTGTCCCTAATTTAGCATACTCTTTGCCACTTTCCAAAATGATATACTGAATATTGGCAAATGTCTCAACATTGTTAATGTTTGTAGGCTTTTCCCATAAACCTGATTGTGCTGGAAACGGCGGTCTTGGATGAGGCATGCCCCTCTTTCCTTCAATTGAGGCAATCAAAGCTGTCTCTTCTCCACAGACAAAGGCTCCGGCTCCTTCTTTGATTTTTAAGGAAAAGCTAAAGTTTGTCCCAAGTATATTTTTTCCTAATAAGCCCATCTCCTCTGCTTGGGCAGTAGCGGACTTGATGTTCTTTATGGCTAAAGGATACTCTGCCCGAACATAGACATATCCTTGCTCTGAGCCAATGGCATAGGCAGCTATCAACATTCCCTCTATCACAAGATGAGGATTTCCTTCAAGTACAGCCCTATCCATAAAGGCACCAGGGTCACCCTCGTCTGCATTACAAATAAGATACTTAGGCTCTCCCTTTGCCTTTCTGCAAAATTCCCATTTCAGCCCAGTAGGAAAGCCAGCACCACCTCTACCACGAAGCCCTGACGCCTTTACTTCCTCAATTACATCAGTAGGACTCATACCCTTAAGAGCCTTAGCTAAAGCAGAGTATCCATCAAGCTCAATATAGTCGGAAATTTTAGTAGGGGAAATCCGACCGTTATTTGCCAAAACTATCCTTTTCTGTTTTGCATAAAAAGGCACTTCATTCTCATAGATAATCTTTTTGCCATCAGCTTCGCAATATAGAAGCCTTTCAACAACCTCATCCTTTATGGTAGAGGAGATTATATCTTCTACATCCTCTATGGTTACTTTTTGATAGAATATCTGTTTGGGCAAGATGACAACCACAGGCCCCCTTTCACAAAATCCAGGGCATCCAGTAACAACAAGACCTACATTCTCCAATTTATGTTCCTTTATCTTTTCTAAAAACGCATTTATCACACTCTCTGCGCCTAAAGCAAGACAACCTGTGCCACCACAGACAGAGATAGTAACCTTCTTGGGGTCTTTAACCTTATTGAGAGAGTCTCTGTATTCCTTTAATTCGTCAATTGATCTTAATTTATTCATAATTAGAAATTGGAAATTAGAAATTAGAAATTAGGAAGAAATTCGAAATCATAGTCTTCTTTCTTGCCAATTTC
>JASEHO010000095.1 GCA_030018505.1 bacterium | reverse complement strand
TCACATTTATTATATCGGCTTTATTTGAAAAATACTTAAATGTTTTTTTAAAAAATTTGGAAATCTGTTGCTTTTGGGTATATTTCTTTTCTTAAATTTGAAATGCTAAATTTGAAATGATTTTCTGTGCCCTCTGGTTAATCTTTACTTCAGGTGGCTTAAAGTGTTACTTACTTTAGGACCAGCCGTACCTGCCCAGAAGCGGCACAAAGATGCACCCTTCCTGCTGCTTTTTAATAAGCTCATTCTCCTTCTTTTTTGCCACAATTAACTCTTGCATATATCTATTTCCTACTGGAATAACAATAATTCCGCCTATTTCCAACTGCTCTATCAAAGGCAGCGGAATATCAGGAGAGCCTGCTGTAACAATAATTCTATCAAAAGGAGCATCTTTTGGCAAGCCCAAACTTCCATCTCCAACATTTATATGAACATTGGTGATACCAAGCTCTTTAAGTATTGATGCGGCTTTCTCTGCTAAAGACTCAATCTTTTCAATGGTATAGACCTCAGAGGCTAATAAGGAGAGGATTGCCGCCTGATAGCCAGAGCCTGTTCCTACCTCCAAAACCCTCTCTCTTCCAGTAAGATTAAGATAGCTGGTCATTATCGCCACCATATATGGCTGGGAAATGGTCTGATTATAGCCTATAGGCAATGGATGGTCAGAATATGCTGCACTTTTTTCCTTTTCATCAACAAAAAGATGCCTCGGGATTTTATAAAAGGCAGAAAGGATCCTTTCGTCTGTGACCCCTCTTGCCTTTATCTGCTCATTCACCATTCTCTCTCTCTTTTTTTCAAAGGTCTCTTCCATAGGTATTTTGTAACACTCAAGCCTTATGAAGTAAAGATTAACCACAAGTACACAGAAGATCACTAGCAAATTGCAAATTTAGCAATTTTAATTTGAAATGCTAATTTTGCTTTTGTTAAATTTGCTAGTGAAATTCTCCGTGAACTCGAGCCTTTCAGTGTTTTTACGGAAGTTAGGTAAACAGTTACGAAATATCCTATTTTGCATTAGCTAAAATAGCCTAACGATTGAGTTCATCCGCCGCACCAACAGTATACACCCCAAAACCTTCAAAAAACTACTAAACTTTAATAGGACACAAAACTCTGCAAAACCACACGCTGTTGGCGGTCAGGTGCAGCGTTTTATTAGGCCACTAAACTAATGCTGGGGCAAACATTGACAGTAAATACAAGTCTTCCTCACCAGCAATAACTTTATGCTCTATCCCTTCTGGAATTACAACAAAGGCACCCAGATTATAACAAATTTCTTTATTAGCAAGAACACCCTTGCCAACGCCACTGATAATCTCGTGCAACTCCCATTTATCCTCGTGGATGTGTTTCCCAATTTCACAGCCAGATTCTACTTTTACCAGATGCAGACTAAACTTGTCATCTGTAGATTCTCCTTTTACAAGATGCTTTCGGAATACACCCTTGAAATCTGGGTGTGCATTCCAATCTAAACTTTTTATATCTATTTCTTTCTCAAGATAGACAACCTTTCCTTCGTCAACCTTCTTGACAAGTTCACTTGATATGCTCATCTCTTTTGACCTCCTTTTTTAATTCTTCGTAACACTTTAGCCATTATGAAGTAATCACAGTGCACCAGTCACCAGTGCACCAGTCATCAGATTTGTCTATCTAATAAGATTCTTCTCTAATAGCTTACTATATGGCATCTTCATCACCTGCCAGCTATTTTACCACATATTTTGGTCAAAGTCAAGGTCTGCCTATAGAATTTGATTGCAATTCTTAAAGTTTGGTTGATATAATATGGACAATGAACAAAAAAATCTTTGCTGTAGCAGTGGCAGTATATGCCTTAGGGTTTCTCCTTCTATATTTAAGAAGGCTATTTCTTGGCCCGCTTTTCATTATTGCTGGGCTTGTGCTTGTGCCGATAAGCATTCTCCTGGCCCCTGAAATGATAGAAAAAAAGAAAAGCAAGAGCGAAAAGTAAAACATGCAAATAGATGAGCTTGCATTCAACAAAGAGGGTCTGATTCCAGCCATTATTCAGGATGTGGATAATAACGAAATCCTGATGCTTGCCTATATGAACAGGGAGTCTCTGGCAAAAACACTTGAAACAGGAAAGACCTGGTTCTTTAGCCGTTCAAGGCAGGAGCTTTGGAACAAAGGGGTAACCTCTGGAAACCTTCAGGATGTCAAAGAGATACTTTATGACTGCGATAAAGATACGCTTCTTATTAAGGTGAAACAAACAGGCGTTGCCTGCCATAGGGGAACAAGAAGCTGTTTTACTGAAACCCTTTGGCCAGAAAATGAAGATACAGGATAAGATATTAGAGCTTAAAAAGAAGAAGAATGCTATCATTCTTGTCCATAACTATCAGATAGGAGAGGTTCAGGATATAGCCGATTTATTAGGGGATTCCCTTGACCTCTCAAGGAAGGCCCAATCTACCACAGCAGATATTATTCTCTTCTGTGGTGTCCATTTTATGGCTGAAATAGCCAAGATTCTCTCACCAGAGAAGATGGTTCTCCTTCCTGATGTGAATGCTGGCTGTCCTTTGGCTGATATGGCTCAAGAAGACCAGCTCAAAAAGCTAAAGGACTCTCATCCAGATGCTATCGTAGTTGCTTATGTGAACACATCTGCCAAGATAAAGGCTTTGGCTGATGTTTGTTGCACCTCAGCTAATGCTATCAAGGTTATCAGCCAGATTGAAAGAGAGAGAGAGATAATCTTTGTGCCTGATCAATGGCTTGGGGCTTATGCGGCAAAGAAGCTAAATAGAGAGCTTATTCTCTGGCCAGGGTTCTGCCCAACACATATGAAGATAATTCCAGAGGTTATCATAGAGAAAAAAAAGAAGCACCCAGAGGCTTGTGTCATCCTTCATCCTGAGTGCAGAGAGGATTCATTAGAGTTGGCAGATGAAATATTCGGAACAGGCGGTATGCTCAAATGTGTGAAGGAGAGTAGTAAAGAAAAGTTTATTATCGGCACAGAAACAGGCATCATTTACAGGCTAAAGAAGGAAAACCCAGAAAAAGAGTTTTATCCTGCTCAAGAGCTTGCCATTTGCCCGAATATGAAGCTCACTACCTTAGAAAAGGTCTTGTGGGCACTTGAAGAGGAGGCTTACGAGATAAAGGTAGATGAAGAGACAGCCCAAAAGGCAAGGAGTGCTATTGAAAAGATGTTAGCGATAAGATAAAATGCCGCTAACTATTTAGCCAGGTGAAGCAAACCAGGCAAAAAGGGAATTCAATGTAAAATTATCAATGAGCAATTAGCAATTAGCAATGAAAAAGGGGAATAATTTTAAGATGCTAATTGCTAATTTTACATTTTATATTGAATAAATTTCTTTTTAACTTACCCAGAAATTATTACTTCAACTGGCTAAAGTGTTACAAATGCCGCTAAAAAAGATAGCTATTCTTGGTTCCACAGGCTCAATTGGTTTATCTGCTCTTTCTGTAATTAGAAAACTTCCTGAATTCTCTGTGGTTGGGCTTTCTGCTAAAAGGAATGTTGACCTCCTTGCCCTTCAGGCAATGGAATTCTCACCAAAGATAGTCGCAGTAGCCTCAGAAGAAGAAGGGAAAGCACTCAGGAAAAATCTTGCCAGGACAGATACACTTGTAATAACTGGAGAATCTGCATCTATTGCTGTAGCCACCCTAAATGAAGCAGATATAGTCTTGATAGCTATAAGCGGTGCAGAATCTCTCCTGCCTACATTGGCCGCTATAAGAGCAGGGAAGAGAATAGCCCTGGCCAGTAAAGAGGCTTTGGTCTTAGCCGGGGAGATATTGATGGAGGAGGCAAAGAAGAGCGGTGCAGAGATAATCCCTGTAGATAGTGAGCATTCTGCCATATTTCAGTGTCTTGAGGATAGGAAAGAGCCTAAAAGGGTAATCCTCACTGCCTCTGGTGGTCCATTTTTGAACAGACCTACCTTAGAGAATATCTCTCCAGATGAAGCCCTTTCTCATCCTACCTGGGCAATGGGGAAGAGGATCACCATAGATTCAGCTACCTTGATGAATAAAGGTTTGGAGGTGATTGAGGCTGTCAGGCTATTTAATGTGAGACCCAGAGATATTGAGGTGGTTATCCACCCTGAGGCTATCCTTCATTCTGCTGTTGAATTCTCTGATGGCACAGTGATTGCCTGCCTATCCAATCCAGATATGAGGCTTGCTATAGCCTATGCCTTAACCTACCCAGAGAGAAGTAATGGTCTGATAAAACCACTTGACTTAACCGAGTTAGGTAAGCTATCCTTTAGGAAGCCTGATATAAATAGATTTCCCTGCCTTTGCCTGGCATACTCCGCTATAGAAAAAGGTGGAACGATGCCAGCTGTCTTGAATGCCGCAGATGAGGTAGCAGTTGAGGCTTTCCTGGAGGGGAAGATTCCATTCATGGGAATTCCAAAGCTAATAGAAGGGGTGGTCTCTGCTCATTCTATAGTAGATAGTCCAAATATAGAGGAGGTTCTTGGTGCAGACAGATGGGCAAGGCAAAAGGCAAAGGGTTTATTGGAAGATAAAGTCCAGAGAACAAGAGATGAAAAGGAGGAAAAATGTTAGTTTCAATTTTAGTTCCAATTTTAGGTCCTGTATTTGTTTTATCTGTATGCATCTTTGTCCATGAGCTTGGGCATCTTTTGGCTTGTCTTGTCTCTGGTGTCAGGGTAGAGAAGTTCTCTTTGGGCTTTGGGAAAAGGCTCTTTGGAAGAACTTACAATGGCTGTGAATATCAGATAGCAGTCATCCCTTTTGGCGGCTATGTGAAAATGGCTGGAGGAGACCTTCCTCATGAGGGAAAGGCCGAAAAGGATGAGCTTCATTCAAAACCCTTTTATATTAAAGCCTTTGTCGTCCTTTCTGGAATCTTGATGAATCTTTTGCTTGGTTGTTTTTTGCTCTGGGTTGTCTTTATTGTTGGTGTTCCTTATCACCCTTCAGTTATAGGCGACCTTGAAGAGAAAGCTCCAGCAGATATTGCTGGAATCAAGCCAAAGGATAGAATCCTTAAGATAGGAAAGGATGATGTTTCAGAGTGGAAAGATGTTACCAAGACGATAATGCTAAATCCAGGAAAACAGCTTGATTTTGTGCTAATGAGAGGCTCTGAGACTATAGAGAAGAAGGTGTTGGTGGAAAATGTAGAGGGTATAGGATATATCGGTGCATCTTGCCTAATAGAACCAAGGATAGGTGAGTTTGTCTCTGGTTTTCCTGCAGAAAAGGCAGGATTGAAAAAAGGCGACCTTGTCCTTTTTGTAGATACTGAGAGAGTAGAGAGCTGGGAGGAGATGACATATGCGGTTAGGGCAAAGAAAGACGAGTTTTCTCTTTTGGTAGAAAGGGGAAGAGAGAATCTTACCTTTCATCTTAAGCCGGTTATTACCGAAGAAGGCACAGGAACCTTCGGCAGGATAGGAGTTCTGCCTTTAATACCCATCAAAAGATATAGCCCAATTATAGCCTTGCCAAAGGCTGTATCAGAGACAAAAGAGATGTTGATATTGAACATCGTCGGGTTATGGAAGCTTATTACTGGAAAACTCTCCCTGAAGATGGCTTCAGGTCCAATTGGCATTATCCAGATGTCTGCAGCTGTAGCCAAAACAGGCTTTATTAACCTGCTTCAGCTTACAGCAGTGATAAGTATCTGTCTGGCAGTCATCAATATTTTGCCTATTCCTATCGCAGATGGAGGGGTTGTCTTTATCTTTTTCATTGAGGCTATAAGGAGGAAACCATTCTCTGAGAAGTTTTATCAGAGGGTATCGCAGGTGGGTTTTGCTATGATTATCACTCTTTTTCTCTTTATAACCTTGAATGACTTAACAAAAATCTTTTGAAAAGTTGTAAGCTTCTGGAAGCTATAAGGTTAAAAAGTTTAGAATCTTTATAACTATTTAGCCAGGTGAAGCAACAACCAGGAAATGGAATTCATTGTAAAATTATCAATTAGCAATGAAGAAGAGGAATAATTTTAAAATGCTAATTGCTAATTTTACATTTTACATTGA
>JASEHO010000094.1 GCA_030018505.1 bacterium | reverse complement strand
ACAGTAAGACGCAGAACGCTTATAATTTTTGGTAAACCTGTTGCTTTTGAGTATACATCTGGTCTGCCATCCAATCAGCAGAGCCTTCTGTGAACCAATTATATGTAGAATTTCCCCAAGTAGCACCATCTACCCAATTAAGCTGGACACAATGGAAGAACTCATGGGCTGTTGTCATTTTAAGACCCTCCTCGCCTGAAACAATAGTGCCTGCATAATCATTGTCTAACTCTATTTCTAAATTACCACTAAGAATGTCTAATTTTGTTTCACCATATGCCTCTACTTCTTTATTCCAAACATCAACCCTTATAACTCCATCAGGATCTGGTGGAGCTTGCCAGATAGGTGTCTGAAAATTCCAGGCATTATCCAAATAAGCTCTCACATTATTTATCCAGTTATTAGTGGCATAATGAGTGCTTGTATTACTTCCTTCCCAGTGTATCTCAAAGTGAGTGGTAGTAGCTGTATTCTCATTTACATACCCACCAGTAGGTGGACCAGCAAAGCATCTTGTTGGCCAACTCAGGGTCAACAGTGTAACAAACAACCCAAATATCAATCTTTTAAATAACCTCATTTTGACCCCCTTCTATATGTTTCTATTTCTACAATTCCATGATTAAAAATGGTCACTTCTGTTGAAAAGGTAACCTTCCTGTCCATTAACATCTCTATATCTTTTTCAGGTATTCCAAATTTATACAATCTATCTTTATCGCTCAAAAACCACTTAAAATTATCTTTAATAAATTTTTTTCTGCTTTCACACCATTTCTCACTCCCTACAAGATTAACCACACCTTCAACAGGAATTACCTTAGTTATTTTATCAGCCTTCCACAGTTCTTCATATTTTAAGGTTATCTTCTCTTTGCCATAAATAAGCTCCATCTCTCCCTCAGAAGATAGATTGACTATCTTAAGATTATCTACATATCGGACTTGTTTCATGTCCCCGGGGTCCCACTGTTCAAAGCCAGATGGCTCTTTTAGATTTATTGTTGTTGGAACTTTTGAAGGTTCATAAATATAATATTTAGGATATTGTCGTCCTATTCCTTTATAATCTATTGTATGTTTAACAATAAGAGAGATATTTCTTCTCATTTCACCTTTTGTAGTTAACATATTAGGGGAATGAAAATGTCGTGAGTCAACAATTACCTTTCTTTTTTCTTTATCAAACTTAAAATATGGGAAAATCCATTTTCTCTTTACCATCAACCCAGGTAAGAAAGTATCATAATTCTCCTCTAAAACCTCTATAAACAGCACCTTATGGGTTTCAGTCCCTTTTCTACCTAATCCTTGCATTATCGAAGATACTGCCCTGGTTGGCCCTAAAGCCTCAATCTCTGTAGGATTTTGAGTTCCAACCCTTGTTTGTGTCTCTGTTCCCTTGCCTGTTTCCTCAGCCAAAGCTGGGATTACGAGCATCCCTAAAATCATTGCACTTCCTAATATTTTCTTCATTTTTTTCTTCCTCCATTTTTAAGCATTTGTTATATTTTATTCTTCTCAAATCTGCCTGTCAAGGTTTTCTGACTATTTTACAACCATAGCCTTTGTTGCCTTGAAGTTGCCTGCTTTCAGTTGATAGAAATATAGCCCTTTGGCTACATTTTGTCCATTATTATTCTTTAAGTTCCAGAATATGGCTCTGTCTTGTTTTGTATATGATCCTGCCTTTCTTTCTCCTGCCTCTATGGTTCTAACCTTCTGTCCAAGGATGTTGTAGATTTCTACTGTAACATTGGAGTTAGTTGATAGCTTAAAGGGTATGTAGCAGGAATTATCTGCTGGGTTTGGATAGCTTTGAAGAAGCTGGGTTTCTGTTGGTGCTTCGGGTTCTATGGATTCTTGAATAGAGAAGGTATTGCCCAGACAGTCAACAAAGGTGCAGTGAACCTCTATTGGCTCCTCTGCTGGTTCTATCTTGAGCTTGACTAATACTCCTTCTCCTGTTATGCCTTCTGGATTTGTGGTTCTCAGCATATTGGCAGATCTTTCCTTTAGCAGATCTCCTGATTCAATCTCTAATTCTGTCTCTATCTTAGCCACTAAAATGTTCTTCAGGCTTGCTTTTATGAGTAGGCTTTCTCCTTCTCTTTGAATCTTTAGGGTGGCTGTCCCTGGTTCTTCTAAGAATATGGGTTCTTCTGATGAATTAGCAGACAGGAATGAGGCAGCAGAGAAGGCAAGAAATTCAGGATTAAACTCTTCTTTTGATAGGGTTATATCCTGGCTTAGATTAGAGAGGATCTTCTGGTATAACTCATCAAAGGATAGTTCTGCTTCTCGTCTCTTCTTTAGTTCAAGGTCTAAGATATTTGGAAGGGGTGATAAATGGATGGAGGTCTTCTTTATCTCTGGGATATAACCACGCTTTATAGCTGTAACTATATACCTTCCAGGCTTTAGATCTCCTATGATGTATCTTCCATTGCTGTCTGTCCTATCCATACCAAAGGATTTTCCAATGGCTATTACTAATGTATTAGGTAAGGGGTTATGGGTGTTCTTATCTGTTATGGTTCCCATTAGTAAGGCACTTCCTTGTCTCTTTAAGACAAAGATTGTCTTTGTTCCTATATTGTTATCCTCATCTTTCTCAGGGATTACATTCTCTCTATCAGCTATAACAGAAATTGTATGTGTTCCAAAAGGGTATATCCTCCAGTGCATCTCTCTTGCTTCTGTTTGTCCTGGGTTTAGTCTTCTTATGCTCCTTGTCCCTTTTATGTCTGTTTGATCAAGAAAGGCTATTTCAATATTCTCTGTATGTTTACTTCCTATATTCTTTATCCAGGCAACAACATTTATCCTGTCTCCTTCAAATATGGGTCTATTGGGAGAGATCTTTATCTTGGTTATGGTAAGGTCAGGGAGGTCTTCTTTTGTGATGAAGAAAGAAGTTGTAAGTTGTAAGTTGTAAGCTGTAAGTGTGATAAGAGTGGTGCCTGCTGGTTGGTTGTTGACAATAAATTTGGCTAAAAATGTTCCATTTCCTGTAGTTTCTGTTGTTGTGATTGTTTCTTGTGTTCCGAAGTCAACTAAGACCAAGTTATAAGCTGGAAATCCTACCCCGTCCGCTGTAACCTCTGTTCCCTCGGGTCCTGATAGAGGATATAGGGATATTAGCTTGGGTTTAATGAAATAGACACCAGTAGCCATACAGCCTTCTGCAGTGATTATTTTCGTTCCATAGGCTTGGGTTGAGGCAATGAATGTTACTGAGAATGTTCCGTTTGCTGATGTCCATGTGGTGGTAATTGTCTGATGTGTTCCAAAGTGTATTGTAACCTCTTTGTTTGCTGGCCATCCTGAGCCTGAAACAGAAGTTCACCCCAAAAAACACACCTCAACATCATTCATAACTTAAGGTTTTTCAAGGGGTTTTGCGCTGTTTGGTCAGTTTTTTTCTTGTGACTACATGTACCTCCCTATGTGGTAAAATAAAGGGTAGGCGAATGTCTACTGCCTTTAGTAATTCTTGAGATTGCTCTTTGGGATTTTCTAGATAAGATCCCTGGTTTTTAATCTTTACTTCCATGGAACAAAGGGTTGATAATTGACTGATACCTTCTTTTACAGCTTTCTCAAGTTCTTTCCAAGCCTCCTGCAATAGACGAATAATCATATTTTAGATTTAATTGCTTCCCTTCTGCCTCTTTTAATTTTAAGCTTTTCGATCTTTTCATTTTTACAGTTAAATCGTGCTGCTACTTTGGTTATCTGAAAAGAAAAATGTCTGGGGGTCTTTTCGTGTTACCAGCAAACACCTCTGTTGATACAGGGTAACCAGATTCATCGCATAGCAGCCCAATCACAATCTGTTTTTTGCCTTGCTTTTTATACCCATATTGGAAAATACATTCTGCTCACCCTCTAAATAACTGCTTGTTGTATCATAGAGGAATATCTCCGGCTATCTCTTTTTGTATCTTGCAAGGAGAAGGTTATTCTATAGTTCTGTCTTGATTGTCAGAAAGCCAGGCCAGATTCTCATATAAATAAACCCCGACCTATATTTAAGAGATCACATGCTGCATGTGTCTGGGCCAGTCGGACAGCAGAAAGCCGAGATCCCTGATCTATCCAATAACCTGCCAGGATGTGGTATTGCCCAGAGCCTTCTCAATCCCAAGACGTTTTGCTGCTTGATAGACTGTCCAGACAGCCCCAACAGAGAGACACTCATAAAGCTCTACAGTATTATCAAAGGGTTAAGTGAAAATGGTGGGGTGAAGATCCGCTTTGATTGGCACTTCAACTAATTTATTATCAGGAAGCCTCACCATCAGACAAGAGCGAATAGGGCTGACTACCTCAATTGTGCCTGTCTCTTCTCCTACTTGATAACGAGATCCTTCCTTTGGCGCTCTCTTTCTAAACTCAGAATAAAAATCCTGTTCATAGGAAAGGCAACACATTAATCGTCCACAGACTCCAGATACCTTAGATAGATTAATAGAAAGGTTCTGATCCTTCACCATTCTAACCGTAATATGCTCGCACGGCTTCAAGAATTTGGCACAACATATCGGTCTTCCACACCAAGAGAGCCCTCCACAGAGTTTTATCTCATCCCTTATGTTTATCTGAAGAAGCTCAATTTTGGTCTCTAAAGTTACACTCAAATCCTTTACCAACTCTCGAAAATCTATTCTCTCTTCAGCTGAGAAATAAAAAGTGAACTTGTTCTGGTCAAGAGATAAGTGAGCGCTAATCAGCTTCATCGGAAGTCCAAACCCTTTAATCTTTTCTGCGCAAACCCTCTCTCCCTTTTTTTCTTCCTCCTTATTCTTCTCTTGCTTTTCAAAATCAAGATGCGTTGCTTTCCTGCTAACTTTAAGGATATTCTCTTTCTCCTTCATCACCCTGGAAGATTCAGTAGCTTGAGCCATGTCTTCTCCAGTCTCTGTTGCCACCACACACCAATCCCCTTTCTTTATCTCAAACTCTCCTGGGTCAGCATAAAAAATTTTGCTTCCCTTAGGAAAGACTAAACCAACTATCTCTATCATTACAAACCTCCTGTAACTTAAAGCACATATTTTCTAAAGTAAGCCGTCTGTTTGCATTCAGAAGAAGATATTCCTTTGCCTCTAATATAGCTTCTATTCTTTCTAAGTGCAAAGGAAGCTCTTTCTCTAAATAAAAGATAGCAAAATCAAGGAACTGTGGAAAGCTCTTTTCTGCAAAGAGTATATCTTCGGCTATATCAATAGCATTTTTTGTCTTAAAGCTGGCAAACCATTTTTCAATCTGGCTTTCTTTTAGAGAAAGATTGAGTCCTTTATATTCCATTGCCCGGCTAAGGCTTCCTCCTGAAAATTTGATAAGGTCATCTATATCTTTTCTATCAACTCCAAGGTCCAAAAGTATCTCTCTTTGTATCTCCTCTGTCTGCCTTCTAAACCTTATTGGTAGGCAGCGCGACCTTATAGTTGAAAAGATAGCCGGGATAGAGTTTGTTATCAAGATGAAGACGCAATAAAGAGGAGGCTCCTCAAGGGTTTTTAATAGGCAAGAAGAGGCTTCTGGAGTCAGAAGAGAGGCATCATCAATAATATAAACCTTTTTTTTATAGAAGGGTTTAAGGTAGGCTGACTTTATCACCTCCCTTATAGAATCAACCTTGATAGAGCCATTATTTGACTCTAATACAACAAGGTCTGGGTGTATTCCTTTTTCCATCTGCCTGCAAGAGCTACAGCTATTTTCTCCACCATCACTACAATTTATTGTCCTGGCCAAAATGTAAGCTGCTCTTCTCTTGCCAACACCCTCTGGCCCATAGAATATTAAGGTAGGCAGAACCTCTCTTTTTATCAGACAAGTGATCGCATAGATAGCCTTCTCCTGTCCACGAACCTCTTTTCCAAACATAGGAAAATTATCTATATAGATATTGTTAAAAGTCAAGGATAAGTATGTGTTCTGAGAATAAATAGCTTATTGAACTGGCAGATTGACCACAAATGTTGTCCCTTTACCTACCTCACTTTTGACCTCAATCTCGCCTTTATGTGCCTCAATGATGCGTTGGCAAATGGC
>JASEHO010000093.1 GCA_030018505.1 bacterium | reverse complement strand
CAGCAGCCGAGGGCTTATGATACCAGAAGCCTATCAATAGATAACTGCATAAACCCTATTGGCTTAAAGGATAATGTTCTGACTGTGGCTATGGCTGACCCCTTAGATGTCTTTGCCATAGATGAGATACGGAATGTAACTGGATTTGAGGTCCGACCTGTGGTGGCCAAAGAGGAGCAGATAAGGGAGGCAATAGAAAAGCACTACAGAGGCGAAGAATCAATGGAGAGGATATTGGCTGATTCTGATCTAAAAAAAGTTGACTTTATAGGAGAAGAGGAGACTCTTGACTTAGACAGAATAAAAGAGGAGGGAGAAGCGGCCACAATAATTCGGTTAGTCAACTACCTTATCATAGATGCTATGGAGAAGGGTGCCTCGGATATTCATATAGAGCCTTATGAGGATGAGATCAGGATAAGATTCAGGGTTGATGGTGTCTTGTTTACTATCTTCTCTCCACCAAAGGGCCTCCATCGAGCTATTGTCTCAAGGGTGAAGATTATAGGTAACATGGACATTGCTGAAAGGAGACTTCCGCAGGATGGAAGATGCACCATCAGGCTGAAGGCAAAAGAGGCTGATCTGCGTATCTCTATTATTCCTACATCTTATGGGGAGAAAGTGGTGATAAGAATCCTTGACCCAACCTCTCTCTGTGTTGACTTAGAAAATCTTGGAATGAGCCGAGCAACAATGGAGCTATATCAGAGAAAGATACATGAGCCACATGGAATCATTCTGGTTACAGGACCAACTGGGTGTGGCAAGACAACAACCCTGTACTCTACCCTCAGAACCCTTAACTTACCCGACAAAAATATATTGACTATTGAGGACCCTGTTGAGTATAAGATAAAGGGGCTCAATCAGACGCAGGTAAAACCTGAGATAGGTCTTGAATTTGCGGTAGGTTTAAGGTCTTTTATGAGACAGGACCCGGATATAATCTTTGTGGGAGAGATACGGGATAAGGAGACAGCAGAGGTGGCTATAAATGCCGCTTTAACCGGTCATCTGGTCTTCTCTACCTTGCATACCAATGATTCTATTGGGGCTATCACCCGCTTACAGAATATGGGTGTTGAGCCATTTCTTATTGCTTCAACCCTTATCCTCTCTGTTGCCCAAAGGTTGATAAGGAAGATATGCCCTGAGTGTAGAGAAAAGGCAACTCCTCCTCCAGAGAAATTCCTGAAAATATTAGGACTGCCGCCAGAAACCCAATTCTTCAGGGGCGCAGGGTGCAAAAAGTGTCTGAATACAGGATATAAAGGCAGGATTGGAATATATGAACTTCTGGATATAGATATTGAGATGCAAGAGCTGATTACAGATAGGGAGCCAGCCAAGAGGATAGAGGAGCTGGCTTTAGAAAAAGGGTTTATCAGCCTGAGAGAATCAGCTAAGGAGAAGCTCTTGGCTGGAATTACCACAACAGAAGAGATAATGAAGGTGATTGTTACCTAATGAAAGCAGTCTATCCTGGAAGGTTTGACCCAGTAACTTATGGCCATATAGATGTGATAAAGAGGGCAAGAGAGATCTTTTCTCAGGTGATTGTCCTCTGTGCAGAAGAACCAGAGAAGAATGTGGTCTTCTCCACCAAAGAAAGGGTTGAGATGTTAAGAGAGGTAACAGCAAAGCTTTCTGGGGTAGAGGTTAGCTCCTTCTCTGGCCTTTTAGTTGATTGGCTCGCCAAGAATGAGATAAAAGTAATAGTCAGAGGTCTGCGGGCTGTTTCTGATTTTGAATATGAGTTTCAAATGGCACTTACCAACAAAAGGCTATACCAAGGAGCAGAAACAGTCTTTTTGATGACAGACGAAGAACACTTTTATTTCTCATCCTCTGTGGTAAAGGAACTGGCCAGGTTTGGAAGATGCCCAAAAGGGTTTGTTCCAGCGCCTGTTGAAAGAAGGCTGAAGGAAAAATACGGGTTCGATTAAGGAAAAAGGGGTGTAAATGAGGATTTTGAAATTAGAAATTTGAAATTGGCAAGAAAAAAGAAGATATGATTTCGAATTTCTTTTCCAATTTCTAATTTCCAATTTCTCCTTAAATCATAGGAAAAACTTTTGAAAATGAATCGTCCCGAAATTATTCATTATAAATTTATCAAAAGTAAATGGGTTTTAGAACAAAAATAGCCACGAGCCACCTCTTTGGAAAAGGCAAAGCTAGAATCTTGGGTTTGACCACCCTTATCTCTTTTATTGCCGTGACCATAAGTGTCGCTACGGTTGTGGTTGCCATTTCTGTTATGGATGGGTTTGATAAGGAGTTGAAGAGAAAGATAGCTGGTTCAGGCTTTCATCTCTGGATAACAGGACCGGAGCTATCAAACGCCGAAGGGCTTTCCGAAAAGATAAAGGGTATAGACTCCATCACCTCTATACATCCATTCGTTGAGGGTCAGGCCATCTTTAAGTCAGAAAACAAAAGCTATGGTGGAATAGTTCAGGGGATTGACCTTCCGGATGTAGAGCTTGTCTATGGAAAGATGCGACTTCAAGATAAAGAGGTTTTGGTCGGCAGAGAGCTGGCAGCTATATTAGGCATATTCCCGCAGGATAAGCTCATCATTATTACCGCACAAGATAAGAGGCCAAGGATGGATGAGTTTGTTGTGAGTGGTATTGTAACCACAGGTATATACCCACAAGATGCAACAACTGTTTATCTCTCGGTCTCTGAAGCAGAGAAGCTTCTTGGAATAAAAGGCATTTCTGGGCTTGGAATCAAGACAGCAGATATATACAAAGTCAGAAAGATAAAGAATGAGATTAGATCAAGGATTGGCTTAGAGTATTGTGTAAAGAGCTGGATTGATCTGAACAAAAACCTCTTTGAGGCACTAAAGACAGAGAGGCTGGCAACAGGGATTATTTTGATAATGGTCTTAGCCCTTGCCTCAGTAACCCTCTTTTCCTGTTTAACGACATCTGTTATCAGAAGGAAAAGAGAGATTGGGATATTAAGGGCATTGGGCGCAAGCTCTGCGTCAGTTGCCTCCATATTCTTGATAGAGGCAGGTATAATCTCTATCTTTTCTTGTGTGGCTGGGATTTTGCTTGGTTCATTTATAAGCTGGATAATCTCCTCTACCCTTACTTTGCCTGGCTCTGTCTATTACATCACCAGACTTCCCATAGAGATTGACCCAATAAAAATTTTAGTTATCTCTGCATTAACTCCAATTCTCTGTCTTCTCTCAGCCCTTGTCCCGAGTCTCTGGGCAGCGAAGTTAGACCCGACTACTGCTTTAAGGTATGAGTAAAAATTACCTTTTGAAGAAGATTGCTGTATTTCTTGCTCAAGGAACAGGTCTGGGGAGACTGCCTTTTATTCCCGCAACCTTTGGAAGTTTATGGGGCGTGGCGCTTTGGCTCACATTCTGCTCCACTTTTTGCTACATAGCCACTCTCTTTGCGGTGACAATAGGAGGCACATTTCTGGCTGATATAGCTGAGAAAGAGATAGGGAAAAAGGATGATAGAAGTATAGTCGTAGATGAGATAGCTGGCTTCTTAATCACGATGATTGGGCTACCCAGACAGATGCCCTGGCTGGTGGCAGGTTTTATTCTCTTCAGGCTATTGGACATTATAAAGCCTCCTCCAATAAGGGGATTGCAAAGCCTAAAAGGTGGTCTTGGAATAATGATAGATGATGTAGCCGCAGGGATTTTGGGGTGCTGTCTTCTGCATTTGGTGAGGCTATTATGCTAATTTTTATCATTTCTATAGCTCTTTTTATCGCTGATAGGCTTACAAAGATCTTTGCTCTTCAAATTGAAGGAAAGATTAAGGTTTTGGGCGATTTTATCGTCTTTGGTCTGACAAAAAATGAGGGTTTATGTTTTGGGCTATTTTCTGGCCACTTGAGCCTTATCTTCTGGTTGACACTTCTCATTATAATTTTAATAATTGGCTATGTTGTCGCAAAAAAGGAGAAGAGCAGAATATTTCAAACAGGAGTTGGACTTTTTATTGGTGGTGCCTTGGGAAACCTCTTTGATAGAGCAGGAGAGGGCGTTATAGATTTTATCTCCATAGGGATAGGAGACCTTAGATGGCCAACATTCAACATAGCGGATATTGGAATATGTGTTGGTGTCGTTCTAATTCTGATAAGAAAAAGAAAGAGACAAGTCTGACAAGTTGTTTAGCCTACATAAAATCCTTTGTGTAATACCCAAATGAAAAGGGTGTGGCTACTCTTGTCCCGACGGCTAAAAACATCTCTTACACCATAGTAAGAAAAGGAGATAAGGAGATTATGGGGATATTGGAGATATATTTTATCTCCCTATCTTTCTTATCCCCATATCCCCTTTATTTACACACCATACTTCCTTTTCACCTTTTTTACACTTTACTTTTGAAAATGAATCGTCCCGAAAATTTCTTTCTATACCGAGAATAAATCAGCCAGGGTTCGTATCTATCTGTCCAGCACAAGCTAAGGCTTTAGCACCCATACTTAACACCTTCAAAAACCCTTCTGAATCTTGATGATCAAATTCGCCTATCTTTTCCATTGAAGCCCTTTCTTCAGAGTATAAAGAATTGGGAATATTCTTTGCCTGAGCAAAGATTATCTGACCTTTGTAAAGCCTGACAACAATAGTTCCAGAAACCAACCTAATAATTGGTGCCAACCCTGCCCTCATCATCTGACTGGCTGTGTCAAACCAATAGCCTTGATATATCTGTTTGGCCACTTGCTTAGAGATATAGTCCAAAAAATCCCTTGCTCGCCTGTCCAAAACCAATTGAAGGAGGTATTCATAGCATTGACCCAAAAGCTCCATACCAGGCGCTTCATAGACGCCGCGACTCTTGATGCCAACAAACCGATTTTCTACTACCGAAAGACCGATACCTATCCCATTCCTCCCAGCCACCTGATTAGCTTTTTGAAAAATTTCCACCAATGACTTCTGTCTTCTGCCTCCCTCTGTGCCTTCTCCTCTCTCTTCTTGACTCCTGACTTCTATAGATACAGGAACACCTTCAGAAAAACTGACCTGAACAACCTCCTCTTCATTTGGAGCATCCTTAGGAAGAACACCCATTTTTGGTTTTACAAAATCAGCTGGTGTTGAAAGCAATTCTAATCTGCCTGCTTCATGGGTTAGTCCCAGCAGATTAGCATCAGTTGAATAAGGCTTATCAGGGGTTGCCTTTATTGGCAGATTATTTTTCTCGCAATATTTAATCATCTCCTTACGACCACCAAAGGCAGAAAGAAAAGCTGGGTCGCGCCAGGGTGCATAGACCTCTACATGTTGAGCTAACATATTTATTGCCAATTGAAAGCGAACCTGATCATTACCCCGTCCAGTGGCACCATGAGAAAAGATAGCTATGCCCTTTTCCTGAATCTTGGGCAGAAGTGTTTGAACTGTAATATGACGAGCAATTCCTGTGGTATTCCAATACCCACCTTCATATCTTGCTTGTGCCTGAATCACCTGTAGGCCCGCCTCAGCCATCTGATTTTTAGCCTCAACAATGACAACCTCTAATGCCCCACAATCAAGCAGCCGCTTCCGCACTACCTCTAACTCTTCATCCTGTTGACCAAGGTCAGCCACCAAACAGATTACCTTAACACCATTAGTAGTTAGCCAGTGAGTAATGGTACAGCTATCCAGCCCTCCAGAGACAGCCATGCCTACCTTCTTACCTTTTAAGTCTTTTACTTTCATTTATATCCAAAAACTTTAGGTTTTGGGACGGTTCATTTTCAAAAGTTTTTCCCTCTGATCTCTTTTTGGAAATTGGAAATGAGAATTTGAAATTAGAAATTAGCAAGAGAGAAGATCTGTTACCAATTGACCCTTGTAGTGCTTAAGTTCCTTTTCAATATCAACAAGTTGAGTGTAAAACTCGTCTTTCTTGGCGGCACTCGCTTTGTGTAAGTTTGTATTTAAAAATTTTGCTGCCATAATTTACTTCATTAAATCATCAAGCGAAACGCCCAATGCGTCCGCAATTTTTTTAACAGTATCATCGGGAAGTCCAGTTTGGTGCGCCTGATAGGAGTTGAACCTACGACAAACGACTTAGGAGGTCGCTGCTCTTC
>JASEHO010000092.1 GCA_030018505.1 bacterium | reverse complement strand
ACATTACGGTAAGACTCATAGACAGCATTCACCCCTGCCCAGAACGAAGAAATCTTGCCATAAAACGGGTTTCCATCGCAGGATACAGCCACACCAACAGCAGAGCCTTTGTCTATCAACGGTGCAATGAGAGAGGCATCTGCTGCACCTGCCCTTATTACGGTCTTTCCCTGAACCTCCATGTCATAGGACGAAAATATGAGCTTTTTGCTGGCCACATTTGGGTTGGAGATGACCTTATATATTGCCTCTTTTAAGTCTGGCATCTCAAACTCTGGCTCTTGATAATCGCAGACTATTGGCTTTTCCTCCCTCTGGTAGGATATTCCAGAGGTTATTATCTCTGCAGATATATTGCAGACAATTTCTCCCTGATGTTTCAGTAGATACATCCCATCTGACCTTGGCCTGCCAATCACAGCTGCCCTGGCACCCTCAAATATATGAGAAAGCTCCCAGTCCTCATTATATATCTTCAGGACATCTGGCACGATCTTCTCAGGCACAGCCCCCGCAGTCAGGTGCAGCGATTTGTTAAATGATTTTTTACAATTCAAACTCTGACCTCTGCAAACCTGATTGCCGAATAATAGAAAGTAATGTGCCGATGCGAATTTCTTTATGATCGGGGACTGGAACCGTAATCGTAGTATTGGGCAACATTCGTTGCATCACAATATGACTTCCTCGCCTTCTCACTTCGGAAAAACCATGCTTTTCAAGAATACGACAGATCTCTCTACCTGAAAGGGTAGGCAATTTACCCAACTGCTACCTCCAGGTTTGTAACATAAACTTCATCGTGGAGTCTTTCCCTGATTTCCTCAGGTGATGCTGTTTCAAAGAATAGCTCTAACGCCTCACCTAAATTTCTTCTTGCTTCATCAATGGTATCACCCTGGCTTGCCACATCCACTTCTGGACATAAGGATACATATCCATTGCCTTCTCGTTCAATAATTGCTGTTAGTTGTCTATTCACAATTTACCTCCTGTCAATTTTCTTCTCATCTAACAAGTTATTATATAGTTTTTCTGTAGTTTATCCCAATTCAGTCAAAATGTCCAGAAAAAACCTGACAAAAACCAATTTTAAAATAAAGATTTGAGCCCTTCTTCATAAGCCTTCTTTAGGAGTTCCAGGGGGATTTCAAGAGAGGGTTCTATTAAAAGTTTTGGCTCTTCTAAAACCCTGGCGATAAGACAAGCCTCATTTAGCTCCTCTTCAATCCTCTTGCTATCCTGGACCTCTAAGATAAAGCCTGGCGTTTCGCTGAACAGGAACTTATCCATCCTCATCTTTTCTGGCAATCTAAGCTCTACTCCAAGATCTCCTTTTATCGCCATTTCAATGATAGCTGAAATCAAGCCTCCATCTGAGATGTCGTGGCATGAGAGAATCACCCCTTCTGAGATCAGGTCTATTATCTTCTGAGCATTTTTTCTCTCCTTCACCAGGTCTGGCTTAGGAAGATTTCTTCCAACAAAGCCTAATGTCTGGTAATAGACAGAGCCTCCAAGTTCATTATTTCTCTCGCCGATAAGATACAGGTAGTTTCCAGAGGATTTTAGCTCCATTGTTACTGCCCTTGTAAAGTCATTCATCAGACCAAAGCAAGCGATTATAGGGGATGGGTCTATGGCTCTTCCTTTTACAGACTCATTATAGAGGCTGACATTTCCAGAGACAACAGGGAGTTCAAGCTCTTTGCAAGCAAAGGCTATTCCCCTTGCGCCTTGAGCAAACTGATAAAAAGCATCAGGCTTTTCTGGATTGCCATAGTTCAGGCAGTCTGTAATGCAGGCTGGTGTTGCTCCAATTGAACTGACATTACGGTAAGACTCATAGACAGCATTCACCCCTGCCCAGAACGAAGAAACCTTGCCATAAAACGGGTTTCCATCGCAGGATACAGCCACACCAACAGCAGAGCCTTTGTCTATCAACGGTGCAATGAGAGAGGCATCTGCTGCACCTGCCCTTATTACGGTCTTTCCCTGAACCTCCATGTCATAGGACGAAAATATGAGCTTTTTGCTGGCCACATTTGGGTTGGAGATGACCTTATATATTGCCTCTTTTAAGTCTGGCATCTCAAACTCTGGCTCTTGATAATCGCAGACTATTGGCTTTTCCTCCCTCTGGTAGGATATTCCAGAGGTTATTATCTCTGCAGATATATTGCAGACAATCTCTCCCTGATGTTTCAGTAGATACATCCCATCTGACCTTGGCCTGCCAATCACAGCTGCCCTTGCACCCTCAAACATATGAGAAAGCTCCCAGTCCTCATTATATATTTTCAGGACATCTGGCACAATTCTTTCAGGCACAGCCAGGACATACCTCTCCTGGGTCTCAGAGCAGGTGATAACCTCAGGCAAAAGCCCTTCTATCTGCGGGACAGCATCTAAGTCAATCTCTACCCCAAAGCCACCAGCAGAGGCTATCTCAGATGTCCCACAGCAGAGACCTCCTCCACCTAAGTCCTTCATTCCAATCACAACCCCTTTTTCTCTGGCTAAATTAAAGACAGCCTTATTTGCCTTTTTCATAGCTAAAACATTCTTCAAGAATGGGTCTGGAACCTGAACCGCACCCTTTCTCTCCCTCTCTTCATTTAATGCCTCTGAGGCAAAGGATGCTCCTCCAAATCCAGAGTAGTCTGTAGGCTTTCCCACAAGGATGATGGAATAAGGGATATTCCTTGCCTCCTTTGGAATCTTTGAATGAATTATTTCATTCTCTTTGACTATGCCTAAGGCAACAACATTGACTAAGCAGTTCTCATCAAAACAATCAGAGAAATATATCTCCCCTCCAAGATTAGGGACACCAAGGGCATTCCCATACCCGCCGATGCCTTCAACTACTCCAGAGGCTATCCATCTGACTAAATTTCTGTTCTCGCCGGTGATAGAGCCAAACCTTAATGAATCCAAGACACCAATCACATCCGCACCCATACAGTCAACATCCCGCACAATCCCACCAACACCTGTGGCTGCACCTTCATAAGGCAGGAGCTGAGAAGGGTGGTTATGGGATTCGTGGGCAACAACAAGGCACCAGCTCTCTTTATTTATCTCACAGAGCCTGATAATTCCAGCGTCTTCATTTGTACTGACAACCTGTGGACCCTTATTTGGCAAGAGCTTCAGAAACCTGCGAGAGCTCTTATAAGAGCAGTGCTCACTCCACTCAGCATTAAAGATATAAAGCTCAACAACTGTGGGGTCTCGGCCAATAAGCTCAGCAATCCTCCTTGCCTCCTGGTAGCTCAAGGCAATATTGAGCCTTATAAGCTCCTTGCTCAACCCATCATCATTTAAGCTATTTATAGGGATTGTTCTTTTCATATATTTAGCATTTTAATTTGAAATGCTAACATTTTAATAATTATTCAGCAAGAAACTTAAAATGGCAAGGAATTTTTTGTTTAATGTGTTACAGCAAAATAGAATAGATACCAATTTTTTATTGCCCAAACTCCATTCTCTTCGTATAATTCCCCTCTATGAACTATAGCAAGACACTGAACCTTCCAAAGACATCTTTCCAGATGAAGGCAAACTTAAAAGATAGAGAGCCTGAGATGCTTTCCGCATGGAAGGAAAAAGGGATAGAAAGGCTTATCCGAGAAAAGAGAAGCCTTTCAAAGAAGTATATCCTTCATGATGGCCCTCCTTATGCTAATGGTCATATTCATATGGGAACGGCACTAAACAAGCTCCTCAAGGACATCATTGTCAAGTATAAGAACCTTGCAGGGTTTGATGCAGTCTATGTGCCTGGCTGGGACTGCCATGGGCTTCCTATTGAACATAAGATTATGGAGACATTTCCAAAAGGGACGCCATATTCAAAGATAAAAGAAGAATGTCGGGCTTATGCAGAAAAATTTGTCAATATTCAGAGGGATGAGTTCAAGAGGCTTGGTGTCTTTGGTGACTGGGAGAGGCCATATCTTACCTTCACCAACGATTATATCGCTGACACCCTGCTCTTGTTTAGTGAAATGGTAAAAAAAGGGTTTGTTTATAAGGACAAAAAGCCTGTCTTCTGGTGCAAAAGTTGTCAGACAGCCTTAGCTGAGGCTGAGGTTGAGTATAAAGAGATAGCCTCCCCAGCTATCTATGTGAAGTTTCCGTTTGAAGGTTCTAACCTTTTAATCTGGACGACAACACCCTGGACACTTGAGGGAAACCTTGCTTGTGCCTTGAATCCTTCTTTTGCCTATCAAGAGATAGAGGCAGACGGCGAATCCCTGATTATAGCCAAACAACTTGTCGAGGATGTGATGAGAAGAGCAGCAGTTTCAAACTATAAGGTGAAAAGGGAGATCAACCCAAATGAACTCTTTGGAAAGGTTGCCCAACATCCATACTTAGATAGACCTTCAAAAATAATCCGAGCTGACTTTGTTACAGCAGAGATTGGCGCAGGGTGTGTTCATATTGCCCCGGGTCATGGGATGGAAGATTATGTAGTGGGGATAGTTAATGGATTAGAGATCCTCTCTCCAGTAAATGATGCTGGAAGATTCACAGAGGGTAAATTTATTGGAGAGGATGTCATATCTTGCCAAACGAAGCTAATCGCTCTTCTGAAAGAAAGGAAGGCTCTCTTCTTCTCTGAGGAGATCCTCCACTCATACCCACATTGCTGGAGGTGTAAGAAGCCAATAATATTTCGGGCAACAAGCCAGTGGTTTATAAAGATAGACCACAATAGGCTGCGGGAGAGAATTCTTTCTTCTATCAAAGGTGTGGAGTGGATTCCTGAGTGGGGCGAAAGAAGATTTACGGCAATGATAGAAAATAGGGGAGATTGGTGTATCTCAAGGCAAAGGGCTTGGGGAATACCAATTCCAGCTTTTACTTGCAAGGCTTGCGGCAAGCCCTATCTTATAGAAGAACTTATTGAGTTTGTCGCCTCTATTATCAGAAAGGAAGGCTGCGGCGCTTGGTTTGAAAAGGAGGTCAGCGAGCTTCTGTCACCAAATTCAAGGTGTGATTGTGGCTCAAGGGATTTTGAAAAGGAGGCTGATATATTGGATGTCTGGTTTGACTCTGGCTCATCGCACTACGCAGTGCTTAAACAGAAGAATGAGCTTTCATGGCCTGCTGACCTGTACCTTGAAGGCTCGGACCAGCATCGGGGGTGGTTTCAGTCATCTATGCTCACATCTATGGCTGTATTTAATGAGCCTCCATACAAGGCTGTCCTCACCCATGGCTTTATGTTGGATGAAAATGGAAGAACGATGTCAAAGTCTCTGGGAAATGTTATCTCTCCAAAGGAGATAATAGAGAAATTTGGAGCAGATCCGCTCAGGCTCTGGGTTGCCTCTACTGATTTCAGGGAGGATATGAGGCTCGGCAAAGAGATCCTTGAGACAACCATCAACTCCTATAGAAAGATACGGAATACAATAAGATTTATCCTGGCAAATATAGGTGATTTTGAAGAGGAAAAGGCTCTTAAATATGCAGATTTGATGGATGTGGACAAGTTCCTATTGAGTAAGCTTCAAATTTTAATAGAAGAGGTAGAGAAGGCTTATGAAAAATTTGAGTTTCATCGGGTGGTTCATCTGATAATGGACTTTTGCACTAAGTTATTGAGCAACCTTTATCTGGATATTACTAAGGATAGGCTCTACTGTGAAAAAGAAGATAGCCCAAAGAGAAGGTCAGCCCAGACAGTGCTATATCAGACAATAAGATCTATTCTGCCAATGATTGCACCTGTTCTTTCCTTTTTGGCAGAAGAGGCATGGCAGTATCTCAAACAGAAAGAGGAGAGCGTTTTTCTTGGTCAATTTCCAAAGCCAAATAAGGAGCAAAAAGATATAGCGCTTCTTTCGGAGTGGGAGGGCTTGCTCTTGATAAGGGATAAGGTCAATTTATCCCTTGAGGCAGAGAGAGAAAAGGGTCTAATTGGTTCTTCCCTTGAGGCAGGAATAGAAATTTCTGCACCAGAGCCAGATTTTTCTATCCTGAAAAAGTATAATGAGTCGCTTGGCGAGCTTTTCATTGTCTCTTCTGTCAAATTGATAGAAGCTGAAGGATTAGAGGTTTCTACGAAAAAGGCAATTGGAGTGAAGTGCCAAAGGTGTTGGATATGGAACGACTCTATAGAGGATGAGCTATGTCCAAGATGTAGAGAGGTGGTAACAGAGAATAGGAAGTGAAAAGTGAAAAGTTTATAGATAAAAAACAATGCAACTATTTAGCCAGGCAAAGCAAACCAGGTAAAAAGGGAATTCAATGTAAAATTA
>JASEHO010000091.1:1338-6340 GCA_030018505.1 bacterium | reverse complement strand
TAAAGCTCTACAGTATTATCAAAGGGTTAAGTGAAAATGGTGGGGTGAAGATCCGTTAGATGGTGAAAACCTGCGTCCTACCTGCAATCCTAAAAAAGCCCTTCGATCTGCTCGCCAAATACTGCCAGCGTCAAAACTGGTACGCCTGGACCGACTCGAACGGTCAACCTACGGATTAGAAGTCCGTTGCTCTTCCATTGAGCCACAGGCGCATTACCCTATATTATAACGACTTCTCTTTACTTTCGTCAAATTATTGCTTTTGTCTCCCATCTTCCGAAGGTTTTTAAAAACAACAGATAAGGCTCTTCTAAAATTCTTTAGAACCAAAGATTAGAGACGACAATCCCCCTCTTTTTCAACAAAATCTTCTGTTTTTTTAGAAGACTCTCCGACCATGTTGGCTTGTTCTCTTTGATATGAATTTTAATCTTTAGGTCTTCCTAATAATGGCCAATACACTATGAGAATTGCTGGATGCAAAAAATATCTTGACATCTTTTAGAGCCAATATTTATAATATGGCTATTGTCATTAAAGAGATGAAGAGGAGGTAGTTAAAATGAAGAAGTTGTTTGGTTTTGGGATGGTTTTGGGAATGGTCTTTGGTGCAGGTGCAGGGGATGCTTGGGGCAAGAAGGAAGAAAATTTAAGGCAGGGTCTTTTTGCCAGGGAGAAAGATAGAGAAGAAAGGTTCAGTCCTGATGAGTTCAGGATGAAGGAGCCAGGAAAAAAGGCCAAAAGGTCAGCAGGGTCAATCAGAAAGACCTTCAGTCAGGCACAGACCGGGACAAAGCTTACCAATCATCAGCTCAATATTTCGATGGCTGCGCTTCCTAATAACAGTATCCTCTTTCTCTCTGATAGGGATGGTCAGTTTGACCTCTATAAGATGGGTGAGAATGGAAGCAATAAGACCAGGCTGACCAATGATAGCTATTTAGAGTTTGAGGTATATCTTTCTCCCTCTGGCGAAAAAATAGCTTATATCGCATGGGATTCTGCTTGTCAGTTTCATCTCTATGTGATGAATCTTAACGGTTTAAGCAAAATAAAGATTGCTTCTTCATCAAATTGGATGGGGTTTTATGGTAATCCCTGGTCGCCAAACAGCGAATGGCTTATTTATTATGATGAAGGGAATGGGATTTGGTCAGTCAAAGCAGATGAAAGCGGCAGCAAGAATAAGCTGGGGGATGATTTCCGGGGTTTTACCTGGTCACCAGATGGAGCCTGGATTGCTTATTGCCATAATGATTGGCAGAATCAAATATACGGCATCTACAAGATAGCCCCAACAGGTGGAACACCAATAGCTATTACAACCTCAACGACAGGTTGGTTTTATAACCTAACCTTTTCACCAAATGGAAACTGGATTGTTTATAGCTATGATGTTTGGCAGAGTAGCGGCATCTACAAGATAGCCTCAACAGGTGGAACACCAATAGCTATTATAACCTCAACGACAGGTTGGTGTTATAACCCAACCTTTTCACCAAATGGAAACTATATTACTTATTGCCATAATGATTGGCAGAATAATATATATAGCCTTTACACAATAGACCTTCAGGGAGGTACATCGACACAGATTAATACCTCTACAAGCTGGTTGGGGGATTTTTCCTGGTCACCCAACAGTGTCTGGATACTCTATGAAAAGGGAGATTCCGGGCTTTGGTCAGCAAAGCCAGATGGAACACAAAAGAACCAGCTAACCCAGACTTCTTGCGATTGGGCATTCTTCCTTTCAGGCTCAAGCAGGGTAGCTTACACCAACTTCAAGGATATCTATACCATTTCAACTACTGGTGGCAATCCAACCAATCTGACCAACAACCCTTATAATGCAGGGATAAACACAGAGCCTCTCTTCTCGCCTGATGGAAGCAAGATAGCATATATAAGCATTCCAAATAAAGATGCTACAGCCGTCTCTTGGGGAGACGGCCTCTGGGTTATGGATAAGAATGGAGGCAACAAGAGAGAGATTGGCACAATTACAGGCTGGTGGAAAGGGCTTGTTTGGTCACCGGATGGAGATTGGATTGGATATTGTATTGGATGTGGTAAGGATAGAGGTATCTACAAGATAAGCACATCTGGTGGAACGCCTGTAGCAGTTATGACTATGACTACAGGCTATATATCTGACTTCATCTGGCCAAAGAACGATTGGATTGTTTATAGCTATGATGATTGGCAGAGTAGCGGCATCTACAAGGTGGCTCTTACTGGTGGAACACTAACAGCCATTACCAACTTCACCACTAGGGGGTTAACCTCCTCACCCAATGGAGACTGGATTGCTTTTATCCACTATAATTGGCAGGCAAATGAGAGGTATATCTATAAGCTCCCATTTGCAGGTGGAACACCAACAGCCCTTGCCAGCTCAACTACAGGCTGGTTTGATGCTCCTGCCTGGTCACCAAATGGAGACTGGATTGCTTATGTTTGTCGGGAAGGAGCCACCTCTACCATTATGCTTCTTTCTGCTAATGGCAGCGAGCCACAAGTAGTTCACACCACAGATAAATGGATAGAGAGGCTATGCTGGTCGCCTGATTCAACCAAGGTTGGCTTTAGCGATGGATTCAATACCTATTATATCAATATTGCTGGTTCTGGATTGACCAAGACAAACGCAGGAGATACCTTCTCTTCGACAAAAGGTAAGATAGGCAAAGGGATAGACTGGTCAGCAGACAGTATCATTGCTTACAACCAGAACCTTGATATCTACATCAATCAGAGTGTGCCTGCGGAAAAACCAGTGCTTTTTGTCAGCCCCCAGAGCCTTAGCTTCAGCACCAAGGTAGGCCAGAACCCAGGCACGCAGACAATAGAGGTAAGGGCTATAGGTGGTGTAGGTTCACTCTCCTGGACAGCCTCTTCTAACCAGACATGGCTCTCTGTCAGCCCAGTTTCAGGCAATACCCCGGCTACCCTTACTATTTCAGCCAATGCCCAAGATCTTCCTGCAGGCTATTATCAGGCAAGGGCTGTCATAGAGTCGCAAGGAGCGGCTGAGGGAAGCAGTCCAAAGGCTGTTTTGGTAAATCTCCTTGTGAGGGACCCGCAGGTTGATGTAGAGGTGATAAAGACAGCCCCTCACAATATTGAGGCAAGCACCTTCCTCACCTATAAGATATTTGCTATAAACAGGGGAGCAGATGATGCAAGCAGTGTTATAGTGACTGACGAACTGCCATTATCTGCAAGCTATACAGCAAGCTCTCCTTCTGGAAGCTATAACCCGGCAAGCCGTACTGTAACCTGGAATATAGGCACCTTGACCAAGAATAGCTTTGGGAGTATGAGCCTTGTTGTCTTTATCCCAGGCACAGTTACAGGAGGCATAGTGAACACTGTCAGGATAACGACTACCTCTACAGAGACGACTTATGTCAATAACTCTTATACACATAGGGCTGGTGTAGTCAGCCAGACTGGGGCAGATCTTTCTGTAAGTAAGTCTGCCACAGGAGAGACGGCCTGGGTAAAGAGAGGCTTTAAGCTCTACTATAATATTTACTATTCCAATTATGGGCTTAGACCTGCAACGAATACAACGATAACTGACACATTGCCCAAAGAGGTGACCTATATCTCCTCAGATGGTGGTGGAACCTACAATGCAACAAATCACACTGTAATCTGGCAGATAGGCACTCTCCCCTCGTATGAGTGGGGGTATCGTAAGATATGCGTCAATATTCCAACAGCTACGACAAATGGAGCAGAGCTGATAAATAGGGTAAGTATTCAGACAGATACACCAGAGACAGAGTATAACAATAACTCCTTCACCCAGTCTGTGATAGTCGGAGCAGCCATTGACCCGAATGATAAGTCTGTCTATCCACAGGGAGATATTCAAGGGACAGAACAGCTCTCTTACACTATCCGCTATGAAAACATTGGATCAGTTCCCACAACCTTTATAAAGGTAGAGGATATTTTGGATAGTAACTTAGATGAGGGAAGTTTGATTATCGGAGGTGGAGGAACATATGACACCTCTACAAGGAAGATTATCTGGATAGACACTGTTTCCCTTGACCCGGGCTCGGAAAATACAAGGGCGGTCTCATTCACCGTTTATCCAAAACAGGGACTAATTCATGGCGCAGAGATAAAGAACAAGGCAACCATATACTTTGACCATGAGTCAGTCCTTGCTACAAATGAGGTTGTCTCAAAGATAATAAGATTTGCAGGAGACAATAACAAGGTCATAGTCTATCCTAATCCATACAAGAAAGGTGATGCTAAGTTTGGTGGAGACATAATCTGGTTCAAGGATGTCAGCTCTGGATCTACCATTAAGGTCTATACCATAGCTGGTGAGCTTGTAGATGAGATAAAGGTGACTGTCAATCCTCAAAGTTGGAAGATCTCTGACAAGAAGATAGCCTCAGGGGTTTATATATACACCGTAACAGGAGGCAGTGGAGGGAAGTCTGTTGGCAAGATTGGAATAATCAAATGAAACTGGAAATTAGAAATTAGAAATTAGAAATTGGAGGTAAAGAAGATGAAGAAATTGACAGTAGTATTGGCATTGGGGATGATCTTGGGTGCAGGTGCAGCATATTGTGGTGATGCAGGAGAAAAAGCTGCGGCATTCTTGAAGATGGGTGCAGGAGCAAGGGCATCTGGTCTGACTGGGGCATACTGTGCTATAGCAGACGACAGCAGCGCCTGTTATTGGAATCCAGCCGGTCTTATCCAACTTAGCCAGAAAGAAGGCTCATTTATGTATCATCAGCCAATGAATAAGGTAAAGGGCTTGTCTTATTCCAATATAAACCTGGCCGTCCCCTTTGGCAATCAGGCATTCGGAGCAAGTCTTGTTTATCTTGGCTATGGAGATATGCCAAAGTATGACAAGGAGGGAATCAATCAGAATGAAAATTACTCTGCATCTGATATGGCCTTATCTGGATCTTATGGAAAAAAGCTAAATAAAGACCTTTCTGTTGGTGGAACATTG
>JASEHO010000091.1:0-1328 GCA_030018505.1 bacterium | reverse complement strand
GATGAAGATAGATGACAAGAGTGCCAATGCCTTTTGTATTGATGGAGGCCTTCTTTACAAAACCAGCTATCCTGGCTTAAAGGTTGCTGCCACTGTCAACAACCTGGGCACAAAGCCAAAGTTTATGAATGAATCTGATTCTCTACCCCTCTCGGCAAGACTTGGCGCTTCATACACCCTTCCAAAAAAGACCCTGCCAATACCCCTACTTATCAGTCTTGACACAAACCTTTCTCCATTCTATGTCAGCCTTGGCGCAGAATCCCAGATAAACCCCCTATTTACCGCAAGGCTAGGCTATGCAAGTGGCCCTGCTGATGAAGGCCCGGGAATAACCTGCGGTCTCGGCATCATCCAACCCCAATTCAGCCTTGACTACGCCATCAAACCCTATGGAGAGCTTGGGCTGTCTCATTATGTTTCGTTAAACGCCAAGTTTTAACAGCAATTCTAATTATGGAGTGCATTGACCGTGTCAATGTAGATAATGATGAGAAGAATGGGTTTTACAGGTATTATCTTGTTTCTTGGATTGGCTGGCAATAGTTTTTCGGAAGAAGCTGTTACCAACCGACAAATTTTGGAGAAGCTGGAGAAGATAGAGACAAAGATGAACAGCGTGGATGTGAGGATTGCCAGGGTTGAGACAAAAGTTGAGGAAGGGCAAAAAAGCCTTCAGAGGCAGATAGATGGTCTTAAAACTTTGGTTTTAGGAGGATTCGGCGTAATCTTTGCAGGCATATTTGCACTTATTGGCTTTGTGTTGTGGGATAGAAGAAGTGCCCTGGCACCTGCGGTGAGAGAGATGAAGGCATTGGAAGAAAGAGAAGGAAGGCTTGAGAAGATATTGCGTGAGTATGCCCAAAAAGAGCCGGAGTTGGCGGCAATTATGCGGAGTATAACCCTGTAAAGGAAAATGTGTCATGTTAGAGAGAGAGAGAGAGAGAGAGAGAGGAATAAGAGACTTTTAGACGATTTTGAGATAGAGAAAAGCATCTTTGTCGCATAGATTGTGCGATGGGGGTGCTTTTTTGTTGCACTGATTACACAGATTTAGAGAAAGATTACACAGATTTTGCCACAGAGAACTTAAGAGGACGCAGAGAAATATAAGAACTCGCAATTAGGTTTTGAATTTAAGATTTTGTTTTTAGACACGAATCAACACGAATGTTCACGGATAATGAAAGAAAAAAACCGTGTCCATCCGTGTCAAAAAAATCTTGATCTTTTGGGCTATGAGCTATACACTCTGAACTATAAACTAAAAAAATAGGCTTTGGTGCAAAAAATGTAACGGTTGATACAAACTCTTTATATGCTCCATC
>JASEHO010000090.1 GCA_030018505.1 bacterium | reverse complement strand
CCAGTTTTCCAACCCATATTCCCCACATTCTCCTGAAGAAGACCTGCGATAAGAAATATACCTCCCCTGGTGGCACAGTTACTTATACGATAACCTATACTAATGAAGGTAGCGCAGCAGCAACGGATGTTAATATTATTGAGGTGTTACCGGAGCACTGTGTGCTGATAGGGATTAGGGATAAGGGAGTAGGGATTAGATACTGGTATGACAGTGAATGGCAAGAGACCTTCAGTGAATCTGCCACAAAGATAAAATGGCTAATCCCAGAGGTCGCTCCAGGAGCCTCTGGTACAGTCAGCTTTACTATGGAGGTGAGGTAAATGAATAAAGAAGAAATTAGACTCTTTAGAGAACGCTATAAGAAAGTGGAAGAAATAGAAAGAAAGGAACTTCAAAACACGCCTTATGCAACAAAGTTTCTCCAGTTAATAGAAACAATCCATCTAAGAGAAAGGTTAGGGCTTTCTCTTTCGATAAAGAGTAAAAAAGAAGGGGAGGCAAGAAACCAATGGATAAAGCTAAAGAACAACTTAAACCACTAATTGATCCTTTAATGGCCATCTGTAAGCTTTTGGATAAAGGAGAATGGTCAGGGATGATCATTGGAGGTGTGGCAGCAAGTATATTAGGAATACCCCGATTTACCAGGGATATTGATGTAGTGGTCTGGTTAGAGGAGAAGGATGTTGATCTATTCTTAAAAGAGGCAAGAAAGCTAAACATTGAACCTCGAATTCACAATCTCAAAGAGTTTGCCAAAAAGAATAGGGTGCTTTTAATGCATCACAAAAAAAGCAATATTCCTTTAGACATCTCTCTGGGCATGCTTCCCTTTGAAAAGAAAGCTATTGATAAGAGTAAACAGGTGAAGATAGGAGATTTTACCTTGCCCCTTCCTGCTCCAGAAGACCTCATCATTCTTAAGGCAATAGCCCATCGTCTTCAGGATATCTTAGACATTGAAGGAATCATTAAATCCCAATCTAATTTAAGAAAGAGATACATCTTACAAAGCCTAAAAGAGTTTGCTTCCCTTTTAGAGATGCCAGAGATTTATGAGGATGTAAAGAGAATTCTTGCTAAGTAAAAACGGAGGTGGTGAAGATGTTTGGAAAATGGTAACTGTTTACCTAACTTCCGTAAAAAGACTGAAAGACTCGAGTTCACGGAGAATTTCATTGCAAAATTAGCATTTCAAATTAAAATGCTAAATGCTAAATTTGCAATTTGCAATGATTTTCTGTGCCCTCTGGTTAATCTTTACTTCAAGAGAGCTAAAGTGTTACAGGTAAACAATGTTTCTGTAGTTAGTCTGAACGCTACTAATATCTTCTGGAAGGCTTTTGAATTGCATCATATTGCTGTAACATGGGGACCTGATGGTTGCTCTCTTTATATTGATAACAAACTTATAGGGACAAAGAGTTATACAGGTTGCATAGGAATTGAAAATAGCTTTAAGATTGTCTCCCAGGATAAAGCCATAATCGATGAGTTCAAGATATGGAAAGGACAGAAAACCAGTTTTCCAACCCATATTCCCCACATTCTCCTGAAGAAGACCTGCGATAAGAAGTATGCCTCCCCTGGTGGCACAGTTACCTATACGATAACCTATACAAACACAGGTTTTGCCACAGCAACGGATGTCAATATTATTGAAGTGTTGCCGGAGCACTGCGTACTGATAGGGAGTAGGGATTAGGGAGTAGAGAGTAGCAATAAATGAAACCTAATCCCTATTCCCTACTCTCTAATCCCTTTTAGTCTTTTGCAAATCTGATTTATTCTCGGTATAATTGATTTATTGTGGATATTATTATATAATTTTATAGAGATAAAGTTAGCGAAGGAGGTGCAAAATGAAGACAATTCAGGTGCCGATGGATGAGAGGTTGCTCAAAGAGGTTACCCAGAGAACAAAAATAGGTTTTAAGAATAGATCTGTTTTTATTAGAGTAGCCTGCCAGCATTTCATTCAACATTTGGACAATATAAAGAAAGAAGAGCTTTATGCTGAAGGTTACAGCCGCATACCAGAAGATATTGATATGGCTAAGGTATCATCAACAATCGCTGCTGGCCTGATGCAGAAGGAGGATTGGTAATGAAGAGAGGAGAGGTCTGGTTGGCAAACCTGCCTGCTCCAGTTAGCAGAGGACCGGTGCTTCTGCTTTCTCGCAATAGGGCGTATGAGGTTCGCAATGCCGTAACAGTGGCCGAGATTACAACCACCATTCGTAACATTCCTGTTGAGGTAAAATTAACAGGTGCTGATGGGATGCCAAAGGAATGTGCAATAAACCTTGATACTATCATCACTATTCCTAAAGGCTTGTTGAGAGAGTATATTGTTACTCTAAGTATCAAAAGAATGGAAGAGGTAAATGAGGCTATAAAATTTGCCTTATGTTCACCCAAGAGAGGTTTTTGCTGACGCTATAAGTGATAGGGCGGCAGGAATTATTTTTGTCCATAACCATCCCTCTGGTGATCTTGAACCAAGCAAAGAAGATATAAGATTAACAACCAGGCTTATTGAATCTGGCAAGATAGCCGGGATTGAGGTAATTGACCATATAATTATTAGCAGGAATGGTTATTTTAGCTTTCAGGCAGAGGGGTTATTGAGTAAGGAATGATAAAATGAAAGGTGTACAGGACTACAGAATTAATAGGCAGACTTACCATCTTGATTTGCGAGATCAAAGAGATAGAAAAGGGTTGATTCTTAAATTGGCCGTTAAAGTAGTGGACATCTTCGGCAACGACACGATGATGATTTTAGAGGTGAAGATATGAGTCAGACAATTCCAGTAAATCCTGCAGTTTTACGATGGGCTCGTAAAACGGCTGGTCTTTCCATCGAGGAAGTAGTTCTTGAGCTTAAGAGGAAAAGCATTACAACAGACACAGTAATTAATTGGGAAATAGGCAATGGTTCTCCTAATTATCCCCAATTGGAAACACTGTCTTATAAGATTTATAAACGACCATTGGCGATATTCTTTTTTCCTGAGCCGCCTGTAGAAGAAACCCCCAAACAGGCTTTTCGCACCTTGCCAGAGCAGGAAATTCAACGAATGTCTTCTCGGATACGATATTTACTCAGGCAGGCGAAATCTATGCAACTCAATCTGGTTGAACTTTTCGAAGGCGTCAATCCGGCAGAACATCAAATTGTGCGTGATTTAAAATTTGCTCCCAGTGTCTCTATCTCCAAGATAATCACAGATATTCGCAAATACTTGAATGTGGAATTGACTACCCAGATACAGTGGAAAAACGCAGAAGATGCATTCAAAGCATGGCGTAATGCCCTTGAAAAATGTGGAGTTTTCGTGTTCAAGGAAGTATTTAAGGACAATTCCTATTCAGGATTCTGTCTTTATGATGAGCAGTTTCCACTTATTTATGTCAATAACAGTAAACCCAATACCCGTCAGATTTTTACGCTTTTTCATGAGTTATGTCATCTTTTATCAGGAACTGGTGGAGTGGATAAGCCAATTGAAGGATATATTGATTTCTTACATGGTAATGATAAACGAATTGAAGTATTGTGTAATGATTTTGCTGGGGCATTTCTTGTTCCTGATGATGATTTTGATAGGCAGATTGCATTACTCTCCATTAATGATGCTACCATAGAAAATTTAGCCAATCGATACTGTGTCAGCCGTGAAGTAATTCTGCGTAAGTTCTACGATAAGAATTTGGTGAATCAGCAATTTTATAAACAGAAGGTTGAAGAATGGAGAAAGAAAAAGGGTAAAACAGGCAATGGAGGGGATTATTATCTTAACAAAAGGGTCTATCTTGGCGAGCGTTACATAGAATTGGTCTTCAGCCGCTTATATCAAAACCGAATCTCCATTAAACAACTTGCAGACTATCTCGGGGTAAAAGCAAAAAATGTGCCTGGTATGGAGGCATTGCTGTTCCAAAAGGGGGTTACCGTATGATTTATGTGTTTGACAGCGATGCCTTCATCAATCTATTCAAGCACTTCTATTTAAATAGATTTCCTTCTTTGTGGGAAAAGTTTAATCAATTAGTAAAGGAAGGAGTCATTATTTCGGTTCGTGAAGTCTATAATGAGATTGGAGAATATGGTGACCGATTGTCCCAGTGGGCAAATGACAACCGGCACCTTTTTCAACAACCTTCCCCTGAAGAAAACTTGCCTTTGTCGTTGAAATATTCAAAGTTTCTCATTTTCAGTATCTTATTCGCAAGCAGGAGCGTTTACAGGGTAAACCTGTTGCTGATCCGTTTGTAATTGCAAAGGCAAAAATACTCAACGGCTGCGTTATTACACAAGAACTTAAGAAGCCAAACGCAGCAACGATTCCCAATGTTTGTGAATATTTCAACACATCTGGCAGGTATAAATCTGTTGAGGGTTTAGTCAGAGAAAACTGGAGCAAAAATTCAGAATTACAAGCCAGATACAAAGATATAAACGAGTATCTCCAACATTTACAGCTTCCTGATAAGCTTTCTGCCACTATAGATTTAGCCACAGCCACAGGTAAAAGTTATGTCATTTATGGCATTGCCCAGATAATGCTTGGATTTGGGTTAGTGGATAAAGTGCTTGTGCTCTGTCCATCTCTGACTATTGAAAAAGAGCTTATGGAAAAGTTTTTGTCTTTAAGCGGAGACAGCAAGTTAAAACAGGCAATTCCTGAAGATGCAAGATATAAAAATCCGAGGATTATTGATGCCAACAGCACCATAAAAGATGGAGATATTTGTGTTGAGAATATCCATGCAGTCTTTGAAAAAACAGGGTCATCTATAAGGGATAGCCTTCTGGGTAATGGAGAAAGGGTATTAGTTTTGAGTGATGAGGCGCATCACGCCTACAATAAGGTTTTAGGTAGAGACAGGGGAAGCCAGGATATTAAAAAATGGAAAGAATTTCTTTTAAACCCTGATTACAACTTTAAGTTTATGATTGGTTTTACAGGAACTTCGTATATTGAAGATGAGTATTTTAACGATGTTGTTTATAGATATTCTCTCAGGCAGGCTGTGGATGACCGAATGGTTAAGATGGTGGATTATGTCAGTAAAGACGAAAGCATAGGGGATACTGAAAAATTTCAGAAGATATATGACAATCATATTGAAAACCAGAATAAATACAGACGGGTAAAACCACTGACCATTTTAATCACAAAGGATATTACGAATGCCAGGAGATTAACTGAAAACCTGATAGGTTTTTTGGCAGGAAAGGAATCTCTGTCAAGGGAGGGGGTTGAGAAAAAGGTCTTGATAGTTACCTCTGCACAGGAGCATAAGGCAAATGTAGCAAAACTAAGGAGTGTAGATGATAAGGATGATCCTGTAGAGTGGATTGTTTCTGTTTTAATGCTTACAGAAGGCTGGGATGTGAAGAATGTTTTTCAGATTGTTCCATGGGAGGACAGGGCTTTTAATTCAAAACTTCTGATTGCACAAGTTCTGGGAAGGGGCTTAAGAATACCTCCAGAATACCAGACGCCTCAGCCTCGGGTGAGGGTATTCAATCATGATGCATGGAGCAGGAATATCAAGGGGCTTGTGGATGAAATCCTTGAAATAGAGATGAAATTAACAAGCTCTGTTTTAAGGGATGGTGACAGGGCTAAGTATAATTTTACACTTTACAACATCAATTACGATAAAACCCCTCAAGAAAAAGAGGCAAAGAAGGATACGGAGATTTTTGATTACACAAAAGGCTATATCGAACTTATAGCCCAGATAGAAGATGATGAGAAAACCACAGAATATACAAGTCTTGCCGGGGAGATTTCCTCAAAGAACACATTGATTGAATATAACACCTATGCTGTTGATGAGATTATAAATAAGATTTATGAAGAATTCAGAACAAGGGAATGGGAAGGCAAGATTTTAAGATTGCCAGAGGGTGAATATACTAAAAATGAGCTTCCTCCGAAAGAGGTAGCAAGGAAGATAATTAGGGAGTCAATGGATAGAAGAGGCATAAAGGGCGATAGACTGGTTGAAAAAAACAGGCAGAAGATACTTCAGTCATTTGGAACACTTTTGAGAAAGAAGGGAAAGACGGTTGTAAATGTGAGAAAGGTAAATGAACCAAAGCCTGTATCTACAACCGAGATGGATAGAGAGACTATAGCTATTGGGAATTTAAGGCACGATGCAACTGTTTTTTATACTGATAATTATGAGAATGAACTAATAAATGAAGTTAAAGATATCCTTCAAGAGATTAGAAATGATGAAAGCCTGCCCAAAAGTGCAGAGAAGGAGATAAATCAATATCTATTCAAAACACCTGTTGATGTAATTTTTACAAGGGCTGAACCAGAGAGAAGATTTGTTGAGCACTTATG
>JASEHO010000008.1:19508-23873 GCA_030018505.1 bacterium | reverse complement strand
GCATATAAAGAGTTTGTATCAACCGTTACATTTTTTGCACCAAAGCCCAATATTTAAATCTGCTTTAGACCAACTTACATTCAATCCTAACCTCGATCTCTACAAATTGTTATTTTCTAATAACACCTCTCCTACTGATACATCTTAGAGAAAGAAATAGATTCTCTGGTTACTCCCTTAGCCTTGACATCCTGTACCTTTCAGAAGCCCATAACTGAGGGATTACTTCTCCATGTAATTTTTGTTTGACTTTTTAATGAAAGGCATACAATAATATTAAATAATGAAGATTATAAAGACAGAAAAAATGGAGATGTTGCGGTCTGTGCCGATATTCTCTCAGTTTGATGAAGAAGAATTGGCGAATTTGGCAGAAATTGTAAAGATTGCTCTTTATAAGAAGGGAGAATGGTTTTTTTCTAAGGATGATGTGGGAACTTATCTTTTTGTTATTCAAAAAGGGTTGGCCAGGGTGGTTGTAGAAGGAGAAGATGTAAGGGAGGTAACCCTTTCTATTCTGCAGGAAAGCAGCTTTTTTGGCGAAATGTCCATATTAGATGGAAAGCCGAGGTCAGCTACAGTAATAGCTCAAGAGGATTGTAGTGTCTTAGTAATCACGAGGAACAGTTTTCTCAAGTTTATTAAACAATATCCTTCTGTAGGGATAAAAATATTAACTGTTCTCTGTCAGAGGCTCAGAAAAACAGATCAGCAAGTAGAGACACTTGCTTTTTTGAAGGCAGAGCAAAAGGTAGCAGATGTACTTCTTAAACTTAAAGAAGAATATGGTAAAAAGACTGAGGAGGGTCTTCTGCTTGATATTAAACTGACTCATTCCGAGATAGGAAGTCTTGCTGGAATGACCAGAGAGACATCTAACAGGGTTCTTTCTCGGTTTATCAAAAGGGGATGGATAAAAAGGATAGGCAAAAAAATTATGCTGTTAGATCAGATGGCACTATATAAAGAGATTCAGAAAAAAGGAGGTGAGTAACTATTGAAATCATTGCAAGGAAAATTTGCGTTATGTAAAGTGTTACGGAGGTGATGCAGATTAGAAGTAGCAGAAAAAGGATAAATAGGCAGATTTTTGCAAAAAGGGTAAGGTTGATTGACCACGATGAAAAGCAAAGGGGAATAGTTGATAAAGAGATTGCCCTTGCCGAAGCAAGAGAGAATGACCTTGATCTGGTAGAGATAGCTCCAGAGGCTGATCCTCCTGTCTGTAAAATTATGGACTATGGCAAGTATCAATTTGAGCAGAATAAAAAGACAAAGGAGGGAAAAAAGAGACAGAAAGCAGTTCAACTAAAGGAGATAAAACTGGGGCTTCAGATAGCCGATCATGACCTTCTTTTTAAGGTAAAGAAGGCACAAGACTTTTTAACAGACGGACACAAGCTTAAAATTGTCCTCTTTTTTAAGGGAAGGGAGATCGCTCATGCTGATTTAGGAAGAGGGTTGATGATGAAGTTGATAGACTACTTAAAAGAATTTTCTGTAGTTGAAACGAGGCCCTCTTTAGAAGGAAAGAGAATGGTTATGATACTTGTGCCTGTCCAAAGAAAGCCTTCTTAATGAAGGTTTTTTTCTAAGAAAAGGTGTTGTCTTTGAGTAGAAACCTCAATCCTTTGATGAGGAAAGCAGAGTTCTTCAGGGCTTACTCCAAGTTCATTAGCCGAGGCCAGATAAAAGCCTATTATCTCCTGAAGTCGCTTTACTGCCTTATTAAGTGTCTTGCCTTCTGCATAGAGATTCAGTTTTGGAGAGAAAGCAATATACCTATCTTTATCCTTCTTAAAAAGTTGAACGCTAAAATCCATCTTACCCCTCTTTATACTTATCGGCAATTTTAGAAAAAACCTTTAAGGAAATTTTTATGTTAGAAACCGTCTTCTTTATGTCTGGAGCAATATTTGGAAGTTTTTTTAATCTCTGTATCTATCGATTGCCGAGAGATATCTCTATTATCACGCCTGGTTCCTTCTGTCCTAATTGTGGACAGAAGATACGGTGGTATGACAATATTCCCATTATAAGCTGGATTCTTTTGTTTGGAAGGTGCAGGGATTGCAAAGAATGGATATCTATTAGATATATCATAATTGAGATACTGACAGGGTTGCTTTTTCTGTTCCTCTTCTGGTTTTGTGGTTTGAATAAGGAGCTATTTATCTGGTTATTCTTCTTCTCCTTGCTTTTGATCATCTCAGTGATTGATATTGAGACCTTTTTTGTCTTAGGCAAGGTTACCTATCCTGGAATTATAGTTGGAGCAGTTCTCTCTTTTTTGATATGGAAGCCTATAGACCACATTAGTGGTATGCTTTTGGGTGGTGGGATAATCTTTCTTTTGGTTAAGGTATCTCCAAAGCTGTTTGGCAAAGAAGGGATGGGAGAAGGGGATGTTGAGGTAGCTATGCTGATTGGCATCTTTTTGGGATGGAAATTGATACTCTCTACACTTCTTATCTCATCTATTTTAGGGGTAATAATTGGAGGAGGAATCCTTCTTTTTACTAACAGAGTAGGAAGCCATATTCCTTATGTTCCATACCTGGCTGCTGGAGGTTTTATCTCTTGGGTCTTTTCCGAGAAGGTAGAGGCATTCTTTGCCTTATAAAGTGAAGATGTCTGAAGTCTTTGTAACACTTTACTCATCTGAAGTAACCGAGTAAAATTCAATGTAAAATGTAAAATTAGCAATTAGCATCTTAAAATTATTTCTTTTCTTCAAAAGTTAATTGCTAATTGCTCATTGATAATTTTGCAATGAATTCTATTGCTTGGTTGTTGCTTCACTTTTAGATGGGTAAATAGTTACAAGTCTTTTAGACCATAGACTAAAATGAATACACTTAGATTCTTAACCGCAGGTGAGTCTCATGGGCCCTGTCTAACTGTGATTATTGAAGGGCTTCCAGCAGGCCTATCTATTGAACCTTCTGAGATAAACACCCTTCTCAAAAGAAGGCAGGGTGGTTATGGCAGGGGAAAAAGAATGGAGATTGAGGAAGATAGGTGTGAGATAGAAGGGGGAGTAAGAATGGGAAAGACACTGGGAAGCCCTGTATCTATCAAGATAGAGAATAAGGATTGGAGTAATTGGAAAGATAAATGGGACTCTGTAGAACCAATTTTGGTGCCAAGGCCAGGTCATGCCGATTTACCTGGGGCAATAAAGTATGGACACAGCGATATAAGGAATGTTTTGGAGCGATCATCAGCCAGAGAGACAGCAGCAAGGTGTGTTGTCGGCTCTATTGCCAAGAGGTTTCTCAGTATCTTTGAGATAGATATCTTAGGCTATCTTCTGGCCATAGGCAGAATAAAGACAGAAGAAAGACCAGAAAATTTAGATGAAATAATAAACTCTCCATTCTTTTGCCAAGATAAAGCCAAAGAAGATGAGATGAAGAAAGAGGTGGATAAAGCAGAAGAAGAAGGAGACTCTCTTGGTGGAATCTTTGAAGTTAGAGCTACTGGCATTCCTCCTGGTCTTGGAAGCTATGTTCATTGGGACAGACGATTAGATGCTAAGATATCCTTTGCTTTGATGAGCATTCCAGCAGTAAAAGGAATAGAGATTGGCTCTGGGTTTTCAGCAGCGGAAAGGAGAGGCTCAGCCCTTCATGACGAGATACTTTATGATGAAGAAAAAGGATTTTATAGAAAGACAAACAATGCCGGTGGAATAGAGGGTGGGGTGAGCAATGGAGAGGCTATTATTGCAAGGTGTGCGATGAAGCCTATCCCTACACTGAGAAACCCTCTCTCTTCTTGCCATATCATTACAAAGGAAAAGACACCTGCACCCATCATTAGATCTGATATATCCGCTGTGCCTGCGGCATCTGTGGTCGGAGAGGCAATGTTGGCTATTGTCCTTGCTGATAGCTTTATGGAAAGGTTTGGTGGAGACAATCTTTTCCTGATAAAAGAAAGATTCTTCAGGGAAAGGGAGAAGAATTTCTTGCCTTTTTGAAATTATAGTATTTTGTGGGATGGTTCACTCTTGTTTGAAAGCTTAAAGGTTAAAAAATGGAAATTAGAAATTGGGTAACACTTTACTCATCTGAAGAAGTTCAATGTAAAATGTAAAATTAGCAATTAGCATCTTAAAATTATTCCTCTTCTTCAAAAGTTAATTGCTAATTGCTAATTGATAATTTTGCAATGAATTCCCTTTTTACCTGGTTTGCTTTGCCTGGCTAAATAGTTACTTAAGATTAAGGCGCCATCGTCTAGGGGTTAGGACACTGGACTCTCAATCCAGAAGCACGGGTTCGATTCCCGTTGGCGCTATTCTTTTATGAAAAAGATAATCGTTGCCAACCAAAAGGGTGGTGTAGGGAAGACAACAAC
>JASEHO010000008.1:0-19408 GCA_030018505.1 bacterium | reverse complement strand
CTCTTGGGCAAAAAGGTTTTGGCTCTTGACCTTGACCCACAGGCAAACCTTACCTTATGAAAAAGATAATCGTTGCCAACCAAAAGGGTGGTGTAGGGAAGACAACAACAACAATCAACTTAGCCGCCTCGCTGGCACTCTTGGGCAAAAAGGTTTTGGCTCTTGACCTTGACCCACAGGCAAACCTTACCTCAGGTCTTGGATTTGACAAAAGAAAAGTATCCCCACATACATATCATCTTTTGATGAATGAGATACAACCAGAGGAAGCAATAAAATCTACATCTATTCCAAACCTTAAACTCATACCAGCAAATCCACACTTAGCTGGTGCTCGGATTGAGCTTGTGGGTTTCAAAGATAGAGAAACGAGGCTTAAAGAAAGCCTTGCATCACTGTCTGAATATGACTATATCCTTATTGACCCACCCCCAGCACTCGGCATTCTCACCCTTAATGGTCTTGTTACCGCAGATACTTTCCTTGTCCCAGTCTCAATCTCATACTATGCCCTTGAGGGGCTATCAGATCTTTTGGATGCCATTCGGCTTGTCAAAAGAAAGCTAAACCCTGCTTTATCATTAGAGGGTGTATTGGTTTGTATGTATGATTCAAGGGTAAAATTATCTTCTGAGATTTATCTTGAGGTAAAAAATCATTTCAAGGAGAAGGTCTATCAGACAATAATTCCCAACAATGTGAAGCTGGCAGAAGCCCCTTCTTTTGGAAAGCCAATAATTCTATATGACAAAAGCGGAAAGGGTGCCATTGCCTACTTTAGGCTGGCCAAAGAGATATTAGGGATTTCGTAACTGTTTACCTAACTTCCGTAAAAACCATTGAGTTCACGGAGAATTTCACTATTTAGAAAGCCTACACGACAATATTGACCAGCCTATTTGGGACAACGACAATATTTTTTGGTTCTATATTTATGGCAGTCTCTCTTTTTGCCCTCTCTTTTAATTCATCCTCGGATATATCCGCAGGAACAGTTATCTTTGCCTTGAGCTTTCCATTTACCTGGACAACAATCAGTATCTCCTTCTCTTTGAACTCATCATAAGATGGCCATTTGGAATGGAGAGCCTCATCTTTTAATAATTCAGAGGCAAGGTAAGGGGCAAAAGGAGATAAAAGAAGTAAGAATTTCTTAAAGGAGTCCCGGCTTATCTTCTTCTGATAGCACTCATTGGTAAACTCCATCAGCCTGGCTAAAGCAGTGTTGAAGCTAAATTTTTCTATATCCTCAGATACCACCTTTATTGTCTTATGCAAAAGTTTCAAAATCTCTCTGTCATCAGAATCTGCCAATCTATCAGTAAGCCTATAGATTCTATTTATAAACCTCCAGCAACCCTCTATACCCTTGTCATCCCATTCAAGCTGTTTGGTGGGTGGTGCGGCAAAAAGAATAAAAAGCCTCATCGTATCTGCCCCATACTTTTCTAAAATCTCATCTGGGTCAACCACATTCCCTTTTGACTTGCTCATCTTTGCCCCATCTTTGATAACCATACCCTGAGCCAATAGATTTATAAATGGCTCCTTAACATCCACCACACCCACATCAAACAGGACTTTGGTGATAAACCTGGCATACAAAAGGTGCAATATGGCATGTTCTACCCCACCGATATACTGGTCAACAGGCATCCAGTATTCTGACATCTCGCAAGAGACCATATTATCTTTATTGTCAGGTGATAAATACCTCAAGAAATACCAGGAGGAGTCAACGAATGTATCCATTGTATCTGTCTCCCTTTTGGCAGGATTCCCACACCTTGGACAGGTGCAATGAATAAATTCAAGGCAATCAGCCAGAGTTTGGCCTGGCTTTGTCTCCTCAGGAAGGGTAACAGGAAGCTCTTCTTCTGAAACAGGAATCATTCCACAACTATCACAATAGATTATGGGAATCGGTGTTCCCCAGTATCTCTGCCTTGAGATTAACCAGTCCCTCAGCCTCCAACAAGTCTCCTTCTTTCCTATCCCCTTATCTTCCATCCAGGCAGAAATTTTATGGATAGCCTCTCTATTTTCCAGACCATTAAAGCAGGTAGAGCCTGTCAATACACCATCTTCTTCATACGCCTTTGACAGGGTTTCTGGATTAAGGATTTCTCCTTTAGGCTGGATAACCACCTTTATAGGTAGGTCGTACTTTTTGGCAAACTCAAAATCCCTCTGGTCATGAGCTGGAACAGCCATAATTGCCCCTGTTCCATACTCCATCAAGACATAGTTGGCAATCCAGATTGGCAAGATCTGATTGTTGACCGGGTTAATGGCATAAAGCCCGGTGAATATTCCCTCTTTTTCAATTCCCTCTCTATTTCTAATCTTTGCTTTTTTTATGAACTTCTTTATCTCTTCCTCATTCTCTGCATCGGCTATCAGTTTTTCTATCAATGGGTATTGTGGGGCTAAAGTAAGATATGTTGCCCCAAAAATTGTATCAGGTCTTGTGGTGAATACTGGAATCACCCTTTCAGTCTTTTCTTCCTTAAAATAGATAAGGCTTCCTTCACTCTTTCCAATCCAATTTTTCTGCATTGTGACCACGCTCTCTGGCCATTCACCAAGAAGATTGAGGTCAGAAAGCAATCTTTCACAGTATTCTGTAATCTTGAAAAACCATTGCTCCAGGCTTTTTAGCCCGACTTCTGACTCACACCTCCAGCATTTACCGTTCTCTACCTGTTCATTAGCTAAGACAGTCTGGCACTTGGGACACCAGTTTACCTCTGCCTCTTTGCGATAGGCTAATCCCTTTTCGTATAACTTCAAGAATAGCCATTGGTTCCACCTATAGTAATCACTTTTGCAGGTTGCAGTCTCCCTTCGCCAGTCATAGGACAGGCCAAGCCTCTTGAGCTGTTCCTTCATATAACTGATATTGTCATAAGTCCACCTGGCTGGATGAATATTCTTTGTCAGGGCGGCATTCTCTGCTGGAAGGCCAAAGGCATCCCAACCCATAGGGTGCATCACAGAAAACCCATTCATTCTCTTTTGTCTGGCGATAACATCTCCAATCACATAGTTTCGGACATGACCCATGTGGATTCTGCCAGAAGGGTAGGGAAACATCTCTAAGCAGTAATATTTAGGAAGGCTCGTCTTTTCTGTAAAAAAAGTCTCTTGCCAGACCCCTTGCCACTTTTCTTCTATCTCTTTGAAAGGATAATCCATATTTTTTTAGCTAATATATTGATTATGAAGGATACTATAATACTATATTAATATTTTTGTCAAAGTAAGAAAAAGAGATAAGGAGATTATGGGGATATTGGAGATATATTTTATCTCCCTATCTTTCTTATCCCCATATCCCCTTTATTTACACACCATCTTTCACCTGAAACTAAAGGGGTTACTACAAAAGAAAAATAATAGACAAAAGGTCTCCCTTAAATTATACTAACCAAAGATATCTAAAAAAGATTTTTCTATTAACTAAGAATTGATAGCTATGTTTGGCGATGAAGAAAGAAGATAAGGTGTTGGTTGAAGGAAAGGTGATAGAGGTGCTTCCAAATGCTCAGTTTCGGGTTGAGCTTCCCGGAGGACACAGGGTTCTTGCCCATGTCAGCGGAAAGATGAGGATGCATTATATTAAAATTCTTACAGGCGATAAGGTAACAGTTGAAATGACCCCTTATGATCTAACCAAAGGGAGGGTGATCTATAGACAAAAATGAAGGTATCAGCATCTGTAAAGAAAATTTGTGAAAAGTGCAAGATTATCAAGAGGAAGAAGGTGGTTCGGGTGATCTGCACAAATCCAAAGCATAAGCAAAGACAAGGATAATGGCTGACCTACTTTTACGGGCATTTCTGGCTCATATTGTAGGAGATATACTCCTCCAGCCAGATTTCCTTTCCAAAAAAAAGAGAAGAGAGAAGCTCTTTATTCTGCTTCACGGAGCCATTCTTTTGTCTATCTTCTTGTTCTTTGGCTGGGGGGTTTTTTCCTGGCAATGGATTATTTTCTGTTTTCTCGTCACTGGATTTCATATTTTAGTTGACTGGACAAGAATAAGAATTGGGAGAGAGGGAATAGTTGTAGGCATCATTGACCAAAGCCTTCATCTTGGCTCAATTATTCTCTTTGCCTACATCCTCTTTCAGCTTATTTGATTATAGCCAGTTTTCCATAGCCTCTACTGCCATCAGCATCCTCTGCCACAAAGATATAGACGCCACTTGCTACATTTGGTCTCCAACTGAACCTTCCGATATAGCCTTTATCTTTTGCCTCTCCGACAAGCTCTCCAGCAACATTGTATATCCTTACTCTGCTTTTTGGAGGCGCATCAAAGAAGATAAAGCCATCTCCCATAAGAGGATTGGGGTATGCCTTTACACTGAGCACAGCAGGAAAGATAAGATTAAAAGTGAATCCTGGAGCAAAAGTTACCTCTCTTCTACCTGATGAGCCTGGAAATGGGTCGCCTGAGTCTCCAAGCCCATCCCACTCATTATCTGCAGGATATACAGCCTTTGCTCCAACCTCGTTAATATGATAGGCAAGAAACCCTTCTCCTGGCAAAAAAGAGTCAAATCCCTTCTTCTTTCTGTATTCTAATATGAAAAACTCTGCGCCTGTCCCAAATTTATAGACAGTAGATGTTGGCTTTAAGAGAAGGGTTAGATTCTCTACCTGCTCGGGTGTAATCCAGCCAAGCCTATATTTAGAATAACCATCTAAGTGCGCAGGATACTCTCCGCTTCCATTATAACACCCTACATCCATTAAAGACCAGTATCCAAAAGGAAGGTCATCATGACCAAGCTGATGGCCAAACTCATGGCACCATATTCCAAAAGAGGAGCTTCTGTAATTATCTTTCTCTGGAACAATCATAACATTATAGATAGTTGTTCCATCCACAACAATATTCACGGACCAGAATTGGGATAGAATATGGCCTCCACTCTGGTTGTTTGCACCTGCATGGAGAAGCATCAAGGCATTATAAGAAGAAAAGTTGATGTATGGGTTTGCTACATTTACAGCATCTATGGTCAGTTGAGTAGGATTGCTGGCATAATTAGAAGAGGATGTGGATAATGTGGCGTAAGTGGCAACAGTAGGGATTATAGTCAGACTGCCATTAGATGTCTCCAGATAATAAGCCTTGAATCTCTCTGCTAATTGGTCAAAATAGGATGGTGGTTGTTGAAACTTTACATTGCTAAACTGAACAGGAAGAATTAAGAGATTCACCGTACCTATGCTTGGAACAAACTCACCTATTCCTTTTTTTGGAAAAAACCGTTCTATTTCAACAGAAAGAGATATTGAAGGTATAAGCAGAAGAAGCCTAAACATTTTCTATTCTCGGTAACTATTTACCCATCTGAAGTGAAACAACAACCATGTAAATGGAATTCATTGCAAAATTATCAATGAGCAATTAGCAATTAACAATGAAGAAGAGAAATAATTTTAAAATGCTAATTGCTAATTTTACATTTTACATTGAACTTTACTCGGTTACTTCAGATGAGTAAAGTGTTACTATTCTCGGCAGTGCTCCTATATCGCCAAGACCAAGCAGAGACAAAAATTTCTTTGTTGTCCTGTATAGATATGGGTTGCCTGGTGCCTTTTTTTGACCTGCTATTTCAACAAGCCCAAGATTCATCAGATGTTCTATTGGTCCATCACTATTCACCCCACGGACAACCTCCACCTCTTGTTTTGTAACTGGTTGTTTATAGGCAATGATGGATAGAGTGATAAGGGATGGCTTGGTAAGTTTTATCTTTTTGGTTGGTTTTAATCTTTTTATCCACTCAGAAAACTCTGGTCTTGTTTGGAGCCTCCATCCTCCAGCCACATAGACAAGCTCTATGCCGCGAAGAATAAGGTCGTTCTGCAGACCAAAGATAGCCTCCTTGACAACAGACTCCCTCTCGGAAAGAATATCTGTTATTTTCTTTATCGTAAGTGGCTCAGGAGAGGCAAAGACTAAAGCCTCTATGATTGCCTTTATCTTCTGATTATCCATATAGGAGCAAATGGTTTATACTGAACAGCCCTAATAAGCTCACTTCTCACCATCTCAAGTAAGGCAAGAAAGGTTACAACCAATTCTATTCTGTCTCTCAGATTAGCAATGAGGTTTATAAAACTTATCCTTTTAATCTCGGCAAGCCTCTTTATTATCTCCTCTATCTTCTCTGAGACCCGCATTTCATCAATTATAATCTCCCCTTTTTCTTCCTTTGATAAGAATATTTCAGTTACATGAAGGATAAGGTTGGATAGGGATACTTCTATCTCCTTTTCTTGCTCATCATCCACGGCAGGTATATTAAAGAAGATATTATCACTAAATTCAAGTTTATCCGAAAACCATAAACTGGCCTCTTTATGGAGTTTATAATCTTCAATATCCTGAAAGAAAGTAGCCTCTTCTTCGAAAGACTCAGTCTCTTCAAAAAGGAGCCTCTGGGATTTCAGGAAGCAAAGTGCGCTTACTATTACCAAAAACTGCCCAATTTCATTGATATTCTGCTGACCTGCAAGATAGTCTGAGGTTATCTCTGAAAGCCTTATCTTTAAGATATCAACCCCATTCTTTTTAGAAAGGTCAAGTAACTCGGTAACCGGACCCACAAAAGTAGGCTGATGGACATGCATTTATAGAGCAGAAACCTTTTTGGCTAACTTTGACTTATATCTCGCAGACTTATTTGGATGGACTATTCTCTTCTTTGCTGCCTTGTCGAGCTTCTTCTGAGTGATCCCTAACAGCTCATTTGCCTTTTCTTTATCCTTATCAAGGACAGCTTCCCCTGTCTTCTTGATATAGGTCTTTATCTCAGACTTTATAGACTTATTCCTTGATGCCCTCTTTATATTCTGCCTATTTGCCTTGAGAACAGAAAGACTCTTCTTTGCCATAATTTACCTCCTTAAATTAGTGTATAGTGTTGAGTGTATAGTCATAGGATAAAATGTAACACTTTACTCATCTGAAGAAGTTCAATGTAAAATGTAAAATTAGCAATTAGCATCTTAAAATTATTCCTCTTCTTCAAAAATTAATTGCTAATTGCTCATTGATAATTTTGCAATGAATTCCATTTTTACTTGGTTTGCTTTGCTCCCAGGTAAATAGTTACAATAATTTATTGTCAGAAAGATCAAAGACTTCGCAAGTAATCTCTTTATTTTTGATAGTGACAATTCCAAAGGTTGCAGACCTTCCCTTTGTCATTATCTCTTGAAGGTGACCGGGGTTAAAACAGAGAACACCCTCTTCTTTCTTTATCTCATAAAGATGGGTGTGACCAAAGAGGACTAAATCAACCTCTTTATTCTTTATTACATCTTCTGGAACTAAATCTTCCTTCTGGTCGTTCTTGTGAGAGAAAATGGTATGGGTGATAAGAATCTTTACTGCCGAAATCTCCTCAATTACTCTGTTTTTGACGCTTTTATCAAGGTATTCAGGGCAGAAGACCCCAGGAACCCTCAAGCCTTTAATTGGATATTCACTCAAAATTTCAGCATCCTGATAATCATCTCCCAAATGGATAATATATTCTGCCCCTTTTTCTATTATAAGTTCAATCGCTTTTCTAAGATAGACTAAGTTTTTGTGAGAATCGCTCACAACGCCTATTTTCATTTTGGTGTCTCTTCTCCTCCTGTCAAGACAGCGGTAAGCTCAGAGACATCTGTTGCTTTGGCTATTGCCTCCTCTGGTTTAATAATCCCTTCCTTTGAAAGGTCAATAAGGGATTGGTTTAAGGAGATCATCCCCTGCCTCCTTCCAACTTGTAAGAATGATGGAATCTGAAATGTCCTTCCCTCCCTTATAAGGTTTCTGACAGCAGGCACAGCAATAAGCACCTCAAATGCCGCTACCCGTCCATTTCCATCAGCCCTCTTTACCAGAATCTGAGATAGTATTCCTTGAAGGTTTGCCGAGACCTGAATCCTGATCTGCTGTTGCTGATATGGAGGAAAGACATCAATGATTCTATCAATTGTTTGAGTGGCATCAGGGGTATGGAGTGTGCCAAAGACTAAGTGTCCAGTCTCTGCGGCTGTAATCGCTGTCTGGATTGTCTCTAAGTCTCTCATCTCTCCAATTAGGATTATATCTGGGTCCTGACGAAAGACATGCTTTAATGCCTCTTTGAAACCCAAAGTATCAGAGCCTATCTGCCTTTGATTGATAAGCGATCTCTTACAAGGATGGATGAATTCTATTGGATCCTCAATAGTAACAATATGAGAGCCTGTATTTTCATTAACAAAATCTACAAGGGCAGCCAGTGTAGTTGACTTTCCAGAAGAGGCTGGCCCAGTAACCAAGATTAAACCCCTCGGTCTTGTGCAAAGACTCTTTACAGATGCAGGAACATTAAGCTGATCTACTGTCCGAATCTCATAAGGAATAGCCCGAAAGACCGAAGATACTGCCCTTTGCTGAGAAAATAGATGTGTTCGGAACCTGGCTAAGCCTGGTATATCTACGCAGAGGTCAAGGGCCATCTCCTCTCTAAACCTTTTCCTCTGGGAATCTGTCAAGAGAGAGAGGGAGAGTTTTTCTGCCTCATCAATAGTCAGGGGCCTTATCTCCTTTAATTGAAGAAGGTCTCCGTGTAGCCTGATTAAGGGTGGTGCACCAGATTTTATATGGAGGTCCGAAGCCCCCTTTTTCAACATTACCTCTAAAAGTTTCTCAATAGCCATTTTATTAAGTTTTTAGTAACACTTTAAGCCTTATGAAGATTCAATGTAAAATGTAAAATTAAACAATCCTAAATTAGCATTTTAAAATTATTCCTATTCTCCATTGTTAATTGCTCATTGATAATTTTGCAATGAATTCCCTTTTTCTTCACTCCCAGGTAAGTAGTTACGGTTTTTACAATGATACCCCCATTCTTTGTGCCCTTTGCTCAAATTCTGTAGGATTTGATGTCTTTTGGATTGCCTCAGCATAACTGACCACGCCTCTTCTACACAAAGAGAGCAGGGATTGATCCAAGGTATGCATACCAAACTTTCCTCCACCCTGAATGATGGAGTAAATCTGGTGACTTTTGCCTGTCCGTATCAAGCTTCTTACGCCGGTATTGGCTATCAATAGCTCTGTAGCGGCAGCCCTTCCTCTTCCATCTGCTTTAATAAGTAGTGTTTGAGAGAGAACAGCTTGAATGGTCATTGAAAGTTGTGCCCTTATCTGGGTCTGTTGGTCAGGGGGATAGACATCTATAATTCTATCTATTGTCTGGACAGCATCTGTAGTGTGCAGGGTTGTAAGAACTAACTGACCGGTCTCAGCAGCAGTGACTGCCGCGCCTATTGTCTCCAAGTCCCTTAGCTCACCTACTAAAATAATATCTGGGTCTTCCCTTGTAACATGCTTTAAGGCTTCAGCAAAAGATCTTGTATCAACACCTAACTCCCTTTGATTTATAGAGGCAAGGTCGTCTTTATAGATAAATTCCACAGGGTCTTCAATGGTGATAATATTGCATCTTCTGCTCTGATTTATATGATTAACTATTGCCGCCAGGGTGGTTGACTTTCCAGAGCCAGTTGGACCTGTCACTAAAATCATGCCTCGGGGTTTTAAGGCAAGATCTTTCAAGATAATGGGAAGTTCAAGCTCTTCAACTGTAGGAATCTTAAGCGGAATAGCCCTAATTGCCGCTCCAACATTATTCTGTTGCCAGTAAATATTAACCCTAAATCTTGTTTCCCAACCTTGTGGTGTATAAGCAACATCCAACTCCCTTGTCTCTGCAAAGATACTCTTTCTCTCCTCATTAAGTATCTCAAAAAGAACATTCTTGGTATCATTACTTGAGAGGATTGGCATCTGAGCCTTCATGAGCCTTCCATTAACTCTTAGAATAGGAGGTTCACCTGCCCTAATATGAAGATCTGAACCCTTTTTATCCAACAACTCCCTTAAGTAATCGTCAATCTTCGCCATTATTCAGTTTCCTATAAATATTACATTCTGTGCAAGCCTGTTGCCTTTTACAACAGGGAATTTCCGCTTCTATTTCAAAGCAGTTTTTTTCTTCTTTATAGGCATCACAAGTTAAGTAATAGCTTGCTGGACACCCCCGAACATCACAACATCTCTTTTCCATAATTTTGTATAAATAAATATATCACTATTTGCTAAATATGTCAAGAAAATGAAAGCTACAAAAAACCTTCGACCTGCTGGTCAAATGTGGTCAAAATGAGAATTGGTGGGCCTAAGTGGTCTCGAACCACTGACCTCACGCTTATCAAGCGTGCGCTCTAACCAACTGAGCTATAGGCCCAAATCAGATATAGTCTATAATCTTTGATAAATAATTGTCAAATAGAAACATCTTCCCTGACTTTTAGCAAAACAACAGATAAGGCTTAAGAACCAAAGATTAGAGACGACAATCCCCCTCTTTTTCAACAAAATCTGTTGACATACCATCCAAATTTATTGTAAAGTTATGCTGTGTCAAATTTGATTGTTGGGCTTGATCTTGGAACAACGAAGGTCTGTGCTTGTGCCGGGAGAAAGACAAAGGAAGAGAAGATAGAGGTTATAGGTGTTGGAATTGCACCTTGCTCCGGGCTTCATCACGGCATAGTCTCAAACATAAATACTGCTATCTCTGCTATTGAGTTGGCTATGAGCAAGGTAGAGCTTGTAGTAGGACAGTCTATAAAGAATGTCGTGGTTGGGATGTCGGGTAAATCTGCAAAGGGCACAAGCAACCCGGGTGTGATTACTATAAGCAAGGGAAGGGAGATAACCCGACAGGATGTAAACAGGGTGATTGAAACAGCAAAGATGATAAGCCTTCCGGGTGGAACAGAGATACTTCATAGCCTTCCACAAGGGTATAAGCTTGATGGCCAGACTGGCATAGAAGATCCAAGCGGTATGTATGGCATAAAGCTTGAGTGTGATGTCTATATTGTCACTGCCACAGCCACTGTCATCAAAAACCTTATAAGATGTGTAGAAAAAAGTGGGTATGAGCCAACTGGTTCTCCTGTTTTGGGATTATTGGCGGCAAGTCACTCAGTTCTATCTAATGATGAGAAAAAACTTGGGGTTAGTCTGATAGATATTGGTGGGGATACCACAGATATGGCTATCTTTATAGATGGGAATCTTCATTATACCTTTAGCCTTCCTGTTGGCAGCAGCCATATTACCACAGATATTTCTGTAGGTCTTAGAACATCCTTTGTAGAGGCAGAAAAGATAAAGATTAGTGCCGGTTCTTGTCTGGCATCTTTGGTAGAAGAGGGAGAAGAGGTAGAGGGCGTATCCCTCGGTGATGGAAAACCACAAAAATTTCCAGGGGCCGCTATTGCTGGCATAATAGAAGAGAGGATGGAGGAGATTTTTCTTCTCTTAAAAGCTGAAATGAAGGGGGTTAAGGGCTTAAAGGCTGGGGTGGTTTTGACAGGAGGGGGCGCCTTGCTCTCAGGTATAGCTGATCTTGGACAGCAAGTCTTTAATATGCCTGTTAGAATTGGCAAACCGATGAATCTTATAGGTCTTTCTGAAACAGTTGATTCCCCTGTCTATGCTGTAGCTACCGGGCTTTTGGTCTATGGTATAAAGAATCAGACAAGGCATCTGCCGGCAAATCCGATAAATAAGATAGGAAGAGGGATGAAGAACTTTTTTTCTGACCTGTTTGAGTAAACTGTACCCAATGAAAACGAATTCTCTGAAACTTTTGTAGGAATAAGTCCTATAAGTCATATATGACCTATTTTTTAATTCCTAAACCTGATTTATTCTCGGTATAAAATCAAATGTTACAAAGATTATTGGCACTTATTTTGTTTCTGCCTTTTCTTGGCTATGCTGAGGGAAAGGTTGTTGTTAGTGAGGTTTCTGGGGTTATAAATCCAATCATAGCCAGATACATAGAGAATACTATTGCCAGGGCGGAGAAGGAAAAGGCAGAGCTTCTTATTATCCAGATAGATACACCCGGAGGATTGGTAACTTCTACCCACGAGATTACAAAGAGCCTTCTAAATTGCAAGATTCCAGTAGCAACTTATATCTCTCCAAAAGGCGCCAGGGCAGCCTCTGCTGGTGTCTTCATCTGCCTTGCCTCAGATATTATAGCTATGGCTTCATCAACCCATATAGGCGCGGCTCATCCTGTAGGGCTTGGTCAAGAGATTGGAAAGGATGCTTCTAAGAAGATAACCAATGACCTTGTAGCTGAAATAAAAGGGATTGCCAAAGAGAAGGGCAGAAACATTGAGTGGGCAGAAAAGGCTGTGAGGGAGAGCGTCGCCATCACAGAAGAAGAGGCTATCAACCTTAAAATAGCAGATATAATTGCCAATGACCTTGATGAGCTCCTTGAAAAATTAGAAGGTAGAGTGGTTAAAAAGAATGCCATGGAGATTGTCCTGCATACAAAAGGAAAAGAGATTGTCAAATGGAAGATGAGCTTCAGGGAGGGGTTTCTCCATGCCTTAGCTGAGCCAAACATAGCCTATGTCTTCCTGATGCTTGGAATATATGGCTTGATCTATGAGTTCAGCTCCCCAGGAATAGGTTTGGGTGCTGTCATGGGAAGTATATGCCTTATATTGGCCTTCTTTGGGCTCTCTAATCTCTCTATTAATTTAGCGGGTTTATTTCTTATTGTCCTCGGCTTTATTCTTTTGATTGCTGAGATAAAGGCTCAGTCTCACGGAATCCTTACTATTGGAGGTGCTGTTGCCTTAACCCTCGGCTCTTTTATGCTGATAGACTCTTCCTCTGCCCCTGCTGTGGCTATTTCTAAATCTGTTATTCTTTCTATGGTCATTACCACAATAGCCATATTCTTTCTCCTTATAAGCTTAGGAATATTTTCCCAGTTTAGAAAGGTGAAAACAGGAAAAGAAGGGATGATTGGAGAAATAGGCATCGTCAAGGGAAATAGACTGGTCTTTGTTGATGGTGAGATATGGCAGGCAAGATGTTATTCGGAGATAGAAGAGGGAGAGAGGGTAGAGGTTATTGGGGTGGATGGACTTGTCCTTTTAGTAAAGAAATTTACCAATGAAGCTTTCAGTAGTAATACCAGTCTATAACGAGGAGCTGACTATTAAAGAGGTCATAGATAAGGTTTTAGCTGTGCCGATAGACAAAGAGATTATCATTGTTGACGATGGCTCAACAGATAGAACACCAGAGATCCTTAAAGAGTCAAGGGATAGGGTGACAATTGTCCATAATTCCTTGATAAACATAGGCAAGGGTGCAGCCATCAGAATAGGGTTTGAGCATGTAAAGGGAGATTATGATAATATCTAATGCTTAACATAACATAGCTTAACAACAGCTCTTTGTAGGTAGAGGACTATTATCGTCTATCGTTTATAGACTATAAACTATACACCATAAACTATACATTTTTGAGGTCTATAGTCTAAGGGTATATGTTTAGCTCTCTTGACCCAAAGTTGAATAAATTCGAAGCACGAAACAAGCACGAATGACCAAAACTCAAATGTTCAAAACAAGATAGTTTCGGTCATTAAGCTATTTTTGCGAATGTCAATAACTGGAGGTAGATAAAGAATGGAGTTTGAAGGGAAAAAGATACTGGTTACGGGAGGTGCTGGATTTGTCGGAACAAATCTTGTTTTATCTTTGCTTAAAAAAGGATCAAAGGTTTTTATCTTAGACGACCTTACTACTGGAAGAGAGGAGTTCCTTTCTAAAGAAGCAGAGTTTGTTAGGGGAAGTGTTACAAACAGTCATTTGGTAGAACAATTGGTAAAAGAGGTAGAGATAATCTTCCATTTAGCTGCTCGCAATATCCTTCTTTCTAGCAAACATCCCAAAGAAGACTATGAAGTCAATATAGGGGGCACACTAAATATCCTTTTGGCTGCAAAGAAGAAAGGGATAGAACGGATTGTCTATTCTTCATCAGCTTCCATTTATGGGAATCCTCGTTATCTCCCTCTAAACGAGGAAGATAATCCGAATCCACTCTCTCTTTATTCGGTGAGTAAGCTGGCTGGAGAGAATTACTGTATTGCATTTTATGAAATGTATGGGCTCTCTACATCTGTAGTTCGCTATTCAAATATCTACGGACCATATCAATCACCGATAAACCCTTATTGTGGAGTAGTGGCAAAGTTCTTTCAGGCAGCAAAAAAAGGCTTTCCCTTAGAGATTCACGGAGACGGAGAACATACCCGTGATTTTACTTATGTAGAAGACGCAGTAGAAGCAACATTGTCTGTGGCTTTGTCAAAAAAGACTGAGGGAAGGGTATATAATGTAGCCACAGGGATTGAGGTGAATATAAATACTTTGGCCAAAAAGATAACTGGCCTTTATAACAAAGAGTTATTGTCTCGTTACATAGACCGTCGGGATATTGACAATATAAGACGAAGAGTCTTGAATGTGGAAAAGATTCGCAAAGATATAAGGTGGATTCCCAATATTACCTTAGATGAAGGTCTCCAAAGAACAAAAAAGTGGTTTGATAAACTTAAATGACCTCAATAGCCATTATTCCAGTATTTAATGAAGCATTCTTCTTAAAAAAAACCCTATCTTCCATCTCTAATTGTGTAAATGAAATATTGGTAGTTGATGATGGCTCTAATGATAGGAGCCCAGAGATAGCAAAGGAATGTGGAGCAACGGTTATTACCCACACTCAGAATCAAGGAGTGGGTGCGACGATTAGAAGTGGCATTGAATACGCATTAAAAAAAGGGATAGATATAGTTGTTGTCCTTTCTGGAAGCGGAAAGACTCCGGGTCATCAAATTCCTATTTTGCTTAAGCCAATCTTAGAAAACAGGTATGATTTTGTCCAGGGCTCACGATATTTAAGGAAAGGCGAAGGAAAGAATATGCCTTTGCATAGGGCTTTTGGAACAAGAGGTTATTCTGCCATATTCTCCATTTTAGCCTTAAAAATGGTTACTGATGGTTCCAGTGGATTCAGAGCATTTAAGACCAAAATCTTTGAGGATACGAGGATAAATCTTCATCAATCCTGGCTCAATCGATATGAGCTGGAACCATATCTTTACTACAAGGTATTAACCTTGGGTTACCGTGTTACAGAGGCTCCCGTAACCATTGAATATCCTAATGAAAAAGGCATTTCTTATACCAAGATGAAGATCTTGTACGATTGGTGGAGTATCACCAGACCTCTCTTCTATCTCCGCTTAGGAATGAAGAAGTGAGGAGGAAAATTATGAATAAGAGAATTTTAGGCCTGATTGGCGCAGGATACTGGGGAGAGAATATTCTTAGAAATTTATATGAGTTGGGTGCACTCCATACCGTGTGTGATATAAAAAATGAGATTATTGAGGCGAGCAAAGGTAGATTTTCAGATCTTAATTATGTAAACTCTGTAAAGGAGGTTTTGAACAATCCGGAAATAAAGGCTGTTGTAATTGCTACGCCGCCGATTACTCATTATAAGATAGCAAAAGATGCGCTTATCTCGGGTAAGGATGTTTTTGTTGAAAAGCCTCTATCCCTGACTGTCTCCGAAGGTGAAGAGTTAGTTGATCTTTCTGAGAAGAATAATAAAATTTTAATGGTTGGTCATATTCTTCAATATCATTCTGCTATTATAAAACTTAAAGAGATGATAGATTCTGGGGAGCTTGGAAAGGTAGAGTATATTTACTCTAATAGGCTTAATATAGGAAGATTGAGAACAGAGGAGAATATTCTATGGAGCTTTGCTCCACATGATTTCTCAGTAATCTTGATGCTCATTGGAAATGAGCCAATTTACATAGCTACTTTTGGGGGTGATTATCTTAATAATGGAATTTATGATACTACCTTAACCACCTTTGAGTTCAAAAATGGAGTGAAAGGTCATGTATTTGTAAGCTGGCTACATCCATTTAAGGAACAAAAACTTATTGTGGTTGGTTCGAAGGCAATGGCTGTCTTTAATGATTTAGCAGAGGAGAAATTGGTCATATATTCTCATAAGATTCAATGGGAAAAAGGTAAACTTCCGATTGCTGAAAAAGCCGAATGCTATCCTGTAGAGATAAAGTATAAAAAGCCATTAAGAGAAGAACTAAAACATTTTATAGAATGCGTCATTGAAAGGAAGAGACCAAAAACTGATGGAAAAGAGGGACTTGAGGTTTTGAGAATGCTTGAGTTCGCAGAGAAGTCGCTTAGAAACGGTGGGATTCCTGTAAATCTCCAGACAAGTCACTATTTTATCCATGAAAGTAGCTACATTGATGAAGATGTAATGATAGGAGAAGGAACCAAAATCTGGCACTTCTCTCATATCTTAAAAGAGACAAAGATTGGAAAAAATTGTATTATTGGACAAAATGTAATGATAGGGCCCAATGTGACGATTGGAGATAGATGCAAGATTCAAAACAATGTTTCTATATATAAGGGAGTTGTATTAGAAGATGATGTTTTCTGCGGACCGTCCTGTGTATTTACAAATGTGTATAACCCGAGAAGTTTTATCGAAAAAAAGGATGAGTTTATGCAGACTTCAGTGAAGAAAGGGGCAACAATAGGTGCGAATGCCACAATAGTCTGTGGTGTTACAATAGGAAGGTATGCTATAGTGGGAGCAGGTGCAGTGGTTAAACGAGATGTGATTGATTATTCTATAGTTGTTGGTGTTCCTGCAAAACATATAGGGTGGGCGTGTAAATGTGGAAATACCTTGTGTTTTGAAGAAAATTTTGCGATATGTAAATATTGTAGAAGTGAATATCTTATAGAGAACAAGAAGATTAAACCGATAAAAGGATGAACAAAATAATCCTTTTTATTCTTTTGCTGGCAATATCTTTTTTATTCTTTGGAGAACTCTTATTTTCTAACAAGACCTTTGTTTATAGAGATATTCATCTTCTTGTTTATCCCGGAAAGCTCTTTGCCACATCTTGTATTAGGGATGGCTTCCTTCCCTTTTGGAATCCTTATATCCTATGTGGTTCACCCTTTATGGCCATTCCATATCACCAGGTTTTATACCCTCTATCAATCCTGGTTTACTCCCTTCCATTTGCCTTTGGGATAGACCTTTTTTTCTTCCTTCATATACTTTTAGCAGGTTTATTCTTCTATCTTTTAATGAGGGACCAAGGGCTTTCTTCAGGCTCATCCTTATTTGCCTCACTATCCTATACCTTCAGTGGAATATTCCTTTCAACAGGGGCTATAATGGCAACTACGCTTACTGCTACATGGACACCTATTCTACTTCTTCTTTATCTCAGATCTCTTAAGATGCAGAGTATAAAATATGCCCTTCTTTCTGGTCTGGTTGTCGCCGTGCAGTTTTTGAGTGGAACACCTGACTATGTTTGTCTTGATCTTGGCCTTCTTTTTCTGCTTACGATGAATTGGATAGTTTATAAAAAGAGCCTTTTTCCAATAAAATCCTTTGTGCTACTTGTCCTGGCAGGAATAGGTCTCTGTTTATTTCAGATACTCCCTTTCCTTGAATTTGTTTTTCTTTCCGATAGAATGGGTGGACTCTCCTTTTCTGAAGTCTCTTTGTGGTCATTGGGGCTGTATGAGATTCTGAATATCTTCATTCCACTTGGAACAGCTATTCCATCTGATGGGTATATCCTTCCATATATTGGCCAGAAGATGACCACCTCTTTTTATATGGGAATCTTGCCCATAATCCTTGCCATATCTGCTCCTTTCTGGATAAAAAGAAGGTTTGTTCTATTTTGGACAGCAGCAGCTATTTTTTCTCTTTGCCTTTCTGCAGGAAAATACCTGCCTATCTATCCCTTCTTTTATAAATATCTGCCTGGTTTTTCAATGCTCCGAGACCCAGTAAAGGCTATGCACCTTTTCTCTTTATCAGCGAGCATATTGGCTGGATTTGGCTTCAACAGACTCTTTTCTAAGGATATAACCAAAAGGCTCATTTTGTTTCTTTTTTTCTATCTCTTTCTCCATCTTCTTTTTAGCCATACAAATATACTCTTTAAGATTGGAAATGGCCTCCATCTTCCATACCGGGTAATAATAGAAGAAGTCTTCTTCTGGAAGTACTTTGTTGCTGGAAACTGCCTGAAAGTCTCGGCAATTCTCTTAGGGTATTCGCTTTTATTCTATCTTATTTATAAGGCTAAGATACAAAGGTCTTTGGGATTATCTGCCATCATTATCCTTACCATATTTGACCTCTATACCTTTAATGGTAGGCTGAGCTATCTAATAAATGAAGATTTTTATAAAGAAGAGCCCAAGATAGCAAAAAACCTTAAAAATGGCAGATTTTTCTCGCCTGCAACTGCCAAAAAGATGGTTAAGCATATAGGCGGGAAGTCAACTTTAGAGGATTTTATCCTCAGCAAAGAGGTCTTATATGGAAATATGGGAATGGCATTTGGACTTTATAATGTAGGAGGATATGAAGGGATATACCTCAAGGATTTCAATTCTCTCACAGAAAATATACCAACCAGGGTATTATTAAAAATTATGGGTGTCCAGGACATTCTCTTGTTTGGAGATGAGGAGATTGTCTCCTATAAGAACCAAGATTCTGTTCCAAGGCCGCTTTTTGTAAAAGGAAAAAGGGTGATACAGGATAGAAAGAGTATATTGGAATATATGAAGAGTTCAGGGTTTGACCCAGAAAAAGAGGTGATATTAGAGGAAGAACCAAAAGAATTTCAAAATGCAAAATGTAAAATGCAAAATGCAAAATGCAAAATTATAAAATATGAACCAAACAGGATAGTGATTGATGTTGATGCACCAAATGATGGGTTTTTGTTCCTTTCTGATACCTATTACCCTGGATGGAGGGCGTATGTTGATGGCCAGAAAACCAAGATATATAGAGCAGATTACTATTTCAGGGCTGTTCAAATAAAAGAAGGAAGGCATATAGTGGAATTCAAATACCTTCCAAAAACATTTATCATTGGCTTAATTGGAAGCCTTCTCTCAGGCATAATGGTTTTGGTTTTATTTCTCTGTACCGAGAAAGCAACAGTCCTTACCAAAAACCTTTTAGCTCTTCATGGAATTTAGTGCAAACAACCAATCTATTGAAAGTGTTGCATCTGAAAGGGTGTTAACAAACATCTTCTATCTTATTTGCCCTCCTGAACACTTGCTATGGTCTCTGAATCGGAAAGCTCATCAATAATATCTACCAACTCCAATAGATCTGAGTAAGGCAGATTTACGCTTATAGGCGTTCCCCTGTCTGTTATTATTAAAACCTCATCGAGAAGCTTTGTGGACAAATGTCCCTTTAAGTCCCTAATCCCAATATGATTGGCCTTTAATAAGTCAGTAGCAACATTCACAGTCAGCACCGTAACCCCTCAGTTATCAGTTGAAAAATGTGTTTAAGGAGAAGGGGAAAGGGA
>JASEHO010000089.1:1322-6519 GCA_030018505.1 bacterium | reverse complement strand
TATAGGAGTATTTAGACCCTATCCATACCTTGTGCACTATAATCCGGGATGAGCCTTAAAATGCTAATTTTGCATTGCTAATTTTGAAATGATTTTTTCCATTTTTCCTCTGTTTCCCCTTTTTCCTTCGTTACACTTCAGGCAGGTAAATAGTTACAAATTTCCTTACAGATTCTTCCTCATCTTATGAAAGGTGTCCAGGATATATCCAATCATCTCCTCTGTTACGGCTGGGTATAGACCAATAAAGAATGTGTTTCTCAGAATAAGGTCAGAGTTTTTGAGCTGGCCTACCTTTCTATATTCAATCCCTTTGTATGCAGGTTGGCTCTCTATATTTCCAGCAAAGAGCATTCTGGTCTCAATATTGGCTTTTTCCAGAAGAGCCACAACATCCTTTCTCTTTATGCCTTCTCTAACTGTGATAGGAAAGGAGAACCAGCAAGGATCTGCTTTATCCTCTTGTCTTGGCAAAATGAATATATCGGAAAGGTCTTTCAGCCCTTCATAGAGCAAAGCAAAGTTTCTCTTTCTTATCTGGATAAAATCAACAAGCCTATCTAATTGAACAAGCCCAATTGCTGCTTGAATATCAGTAGCTTTAAGGTTATAGCCAATATGGGTATAGATATATCTTTTGTCATAATCCTCTGGCAACTGGCCTACTTTTTCAGAAAACCTCTTTGGGCAGGAAGCCTCTGGGTTTTTGGTCAATAGGCAAGGCTGACAGACACAAGCCCTTCCCCAATCCCTCAGGGAATAGAGCGATGTTGCCAAATCCTGATTATTTGTAACCACAGCCCCACCCTCTCCCATCGTAATGTGATGAGCAGGATAGAAGCTAAAGGTAGCCAAATCGGAGAATGTGCCGACTAATCTTTCTTCATACCTTGAGCCTAAAGCATCGCAGGCATCCTCTATCAGAAATAGGCTGTGCTTTCTGGCAATCTCTACTATTTCATCCATCTTACAGGGGTTGCCAAGTGTATGGGGGATAAAAATAGCCCTTGTCTTTTCAGAGATAGCCTCTTCTATCTGTAAAGGGCTTGGGTTGTATGTTCCGAGTTCAACATCAATAAGCACAGGGATGAGTCCGTGCTGGATAATAGGGTTTATCGTTGTCGGAAAGGTAGTAGCTGGGGTGATTACTTCAGCTCCTTTTGGCAAATTCAAGGAGGCTATTGCCAAAAGGTTTGCTGAGGAGCCAGAGTTTACTAAGACTACATGTTTTACCCCAAGATATTCAGAGAATTTCTCCTCAAACTTATTGGTATTCCTTCCTGCGGTTAGCCAGAAGTCTAAGACTGCATCACAGCCAGCTATGAGCTCCTCTTCTTGATAGCACCTGCCAGCAAAGTGGATTTTAGTCTTTTGAGGCTCAAATCTTTTTCTGTGAAATAAGGAGTAATAGTCCTTTATTTTGGTATGAATCTCATCTTTTATTCTTTCCTCAGCCATTTCTCTCATTCTTGCCAAGCCTTCCTCTACAGAGAAAATCTTTGTCTTTAGCTCAAGACTTGCTTTATCTATCTTCAAGCCTCCATTCAAGGGTCTTTTTGCCTTTTGGTTTAAGGAGGATGTTGGCACAGGGATGATGAGGTTTTTGTCAAGTAGGAAGCACTCAGCTATACTTAGAGCAAAATCATATCTTGAAAGCATACTTTTGCCTGAGATGTTATAGACACCCTCTTTTTCTATAAGCTCTGCTACGCAATCAGCAAGGTTGGAAGCTAAGATTGGGTTGGCTATCTGGTCATTCGGCACCTGCATCTTCCTATTAGAAAGGCAGTTCCTGATAACCTGCATAGCAAAGTTCTGTCCCTTCTCTTCAAAGGAGAAGACTCCAGTTGTCCTGATGATAAGATGGGATTTAAGGGTTCTTACCAGCTCCTCGCCCCTGAGCTTTGTCTTTCCATAGTAGCTGATTGGATTTGGAGCCGCTTCCTCTGAGTATGGGCCATTTTTACCATCAAAGATATAGTCTGTGGAGAAAAAGATAAGCTTAGAGTTGTGTTTCCTTGCCTCCTCTACAACATTCCTTGTGCCGGTGATGTTTATCTCGTCAGCCAGCGGTCTATCCTCTTCACAAAGCTCAACATTGGTGAGGGAGCTACAGAGGATGACAATGTCTGGTTTTATCTCAGCAAAAAGGTTTTCTACCTCTTTTTTTTCGGTAATATTTAGTTGTTTGCCAAAAGGGACAGGTCTCTTCCAGTATGTGCCAAAAACCTCATAATCAGCATTTAGTCTATCATAAAGAGCCATTCCAACCTGACCAGATACACCAATGAGCAAGACCTTTTTCATCTTTGCAGGGGATATATCTTTTGTGGAGATTATAGCAGATGAGAAGATAAATTCTAAATTTGAAATGAATTGACACTCCTAATGTATAGGCCCTCCTTTTTAACCCTTGTCTGGCGACCCTTTAGTTAATAAAAGGAGCTTAGTTAGAAAGAGTAGGCCACTCCTCCTCCAATGGTCAAACCACCTACTTTCTTATCTCCATCATCAAACTTGACAGTAGCTACCGAATACCTTGTCACTGCCGCGATGGAAAGATTAGATGAGACTGGATAGGTGCAACCACCTAAGACCTGAAACCCTACTGCACCCTTTGACTTACTCACTGAGCCTTTTTTATCTTCTGCTGAGTAATACCCTATCCCTCCACCAACATATGGAGCAAAGGCTGATTTCTGAACCGGAATGTTGTAAATGACATTACAGGTTATAGGCATAATTCTGAGTGAGTGGTCAGTCTTAACTGTCGTAGTTCCAACAGTAGCAGTTTTTTCTTTGCTACCCTTCCAGTAGTCAACAGCACCAACGATGGAAATCTGTGGAGAATACTCATAGCTTAGACCACCACCAAATGCTATACCCTTTCCATAAAGGTCAGCCACACTTTTTTCTGCTGGCATATAGTAGCCCACCACCCCTATTGCTGAAACCTTACTTGCATCTTTTGCTAAAGCCTGTGTTGAGGCTAAAGCCATTATCCCTATTGCCAAAATCCCAATACTCTTCTTCATATCTTTACCTCCTTAATCTTTTTCACCTCCTTTTCCTTAACATTAGAGTCGCCAAACAAAAAGATTACAAAGAAAGGGATGGTTCATTTTCGGACAGTTTCCTCTTGATTTCTTTCGAAATAAAACATTTTGGAGTGCATCGTCCATGACGATGCATGCATTGACACGGTCAATGCACTCCATATTACATAACCGCAAGCTTTCAAACAAGAGTGAACCATTCCACTTTTTTCATTTTGGAGTGCATCGTCCATGACGATGCATGCATTGACACGGTCAATGCACTCCATATTACAAATAAATTAGATTTGTAAGTAAAAGTAAAAAAATTTTGGTGGGAACTGTTGCTCTCTTGGTATAACCAGGAGACTTATCTTTTCTTCTCCTCAATAGCTTTTAGGGTGTAAAGAGCCTTTGTTAGCAAGCTCTTTAATGTCCAGACAAGCCCATAGATTGGGGACTGCATACCCGAAAGAACCCTGGCTATTAAGACCTCTTTAGAAGGAAGTGCCGAGATTTTTTCTATATCTATCTTAGAGAGCAGTTGCCTTTCAAGAAAACCAGACTTTATCGTTGGTTTTCTTAATCTCTTTGCCCAACTTACAAGCACTTTGGAAGATGCCGCAGGGTCATTTGTCCAAAGAAATGCTGTAGGTCTTTCAATTGGCTCTTTAATGAGAAGACCAGATTCTTCTGCTGCTCTTTGAAAAAGACGATTCTTTGTCACAGTATAGACCGCACCAGTCTTCTTAAGCTCTTTTCTTAAGAGGCTTATTTCAGAGACAGTCAGACCACTCATATCTGTAAGAAGTATAGTATTGTAATCTCCAATCATCTTCTTTACGCCATCAATCACCTTCTGCTTAACCAGATGACCAGTCTTCATTCAGCCAACCTCCTAATGGATTTTAAGTTTAATCTTATGCCAGGGCCCATTGTTTTCGATAAGGCAACTGACTTAACATACTGACCTTTAGCTGCAGTAGGTTTTGCCTTTATAACGCTATCTATAAAAGCAAAGAAGTTGGAAAGGAGTTTTTCAACATCAAAAGAGAGCTTTCCAATGCTTGCATGGACAATGCCATATTCATCGCATCTATACTCAATCTTGCCTGCTTTTATCTCTTTTATAGCATTTGCTAACTCAAAAGTTACTGTGCCTGACTTTGGGTTTGGCATTAAGCCGCGTGGACCCAAGACCTTTCCAATCTGACCAACCTGACGCATCATATCTGGCGTGGCAATAGCTACATCAAAGTCTAAAAATCCTCCCTTTACTTTCTCAATAAGCTCTTCTGCACCAACAACATCTGCACCTGCCTCTGTTGCCTCCTTCTCCTTTTCTCCTTTGGCAAAGACCAGAATCCTTTTTGTCTTTCCTGTGCCTTCCGGAAGCGCCACTGTTGAGCGAACCTGCTGGTCAGCATGCTTTGGATTCACTCCAAGCCTCACTGCGACATCTATAGCTTCATCAAACTTAGAAACAGGAGCCTTTTTCAGAATCTCAAGACCCTCCTTAGGTTCATAAATCTTATTTTTATCAAAAAGCCCTTCTATCTTCTTTGCTCTCTTGCTCTTTACCATATTTATCACCTTTTAATTACCAATTACCTACTCTACTACCTCAATTCCCATACTCTTTGCTGTGCCTTCAATCTGCCTCATAGCAGCAGATATATCATAGGTATTCAAATCTTCTAACTTCTGCTTGGCTATCTCCTGTAGCTGTCCCCTTGTTATCTTGCCAACCTTATTTGCCCTTTGATTTGCCAAGCCTTTTGCCACCCCTGCTGCCTTCTTCAATAGAATAGGAGCAGGTGGACTCTTTAAGACAAAGGTGAACTTTCTGTCATCATAGACAGTAAGAACAACAGAGACTATCAGTCCTTCTTCTATCTGTTTTGTCTTCTCATTAAAGGTCTTACAAAACTCCATAATATTCACCCCAGCCTGACCCAGGACAGGGCCTATAGGTGGGGCTGGATTTGCCCTCTGTGCCGGAACCTGTAATTTTAATATCTTTGTTATCTTTGCCATTTTAGTAAGTATATTGTATAGTGTATAGTGTATAGTCATAAGGATAAAACCAACTATTCCCTATTCACTCTTAACTTTTAACTTTTAACTTTTAACTTTTAACTTTTAACTTTTAACTTTTAACT
>JASEHO010000089.1:0-1222 GCA_030018505.1 bacterium | reverse complement strand
TTAACTTTTAACTTTTAACTTTTAACTTTTAACTTTTAACTTTTAACTTTTAACTATTATGATTATAACGCCTCCACTTGACAAAATTCAAGCTCAATTGGTACGGATCTACCTAAAACATTTACCATAACATGAAGCTTTTCTCTCTTTGGGTCCATATCCCTGACTACACCCACAAAGTTAATGAATGGACCATCAATCACCCTAACACTCTCATTTGGCTCAAATGTTACCTTTGGCCTAACCTTTCCTTTTCCTTCTTTTATCTGGGTAAATATACCTTCAGTCTCTCCTGGTGTAAGAGGGGTAGGCTTATTCTTCTCTCCAACAAACCCAAATACCCCTGGTGTATGCCGAACTGCATACCAAGAATCCTCATTCATCTCCATCTCAACAAGGACATAGCCAGGAAAGACCTTTCTGGTCATAATCTTCTTCTTTCCTCCACGAATCTCTGAGACCTCCTCTGTCAGAATTACTATCTGAGTTATCTTATCTTGTAGTCCTAATGATTCGCACCTACGCAAAAGATTCTCTTTTACTTTGTTCTCATATCCTGAATATGTATGAACGATATACCACTCTTTCATCTTCCACCTACTAAAGCTAACATTATGCTCGAAAAAAGATAATCAACAATGGCTAAATAAAGAGCAAATATCAGGACAGCAATTATAACCACGATAGTTGAGCCGATGACTATCTTTCTTGTTGGCCAAGAAACTTTACCGTAAGGAGGTGCTGTTTCAACCCAAACCTCCCTTAAAAATCCTCTTGATATTTCATAGTAACCCTTTATCTTCTCTTTTATATTTTTCATCTATTTGGTAGGAACCCAGGTCTGACAGGATTCGAACCTGCAACATCCGGTTTTGGAGACCGGCGCTCTGGCCAATTGGAGCTACAGACCTATTTTGTCTCCTTATGTAAAGTATGGCTATGACAGGTCTTGCAATATTTTTTAAGCTCAAGTTTTGCTTCTTGAGTCTTTTTATTCTTCATTGTAGAATAGTTCCTATTCTTACACCCCGAACATGCCAATGTAATAATCACCCTTGCCTGCTTCTTCATCTTTTATTAAAACAGAATTCTAATCTTTCGTTCTTCACCTTGTCAATTAAATTTTGTAAGCGTTCGTAACCCCTCAGTTATCAGTTGAAAAATGTGTTAAGGAGAAGGGGAAAGGGAGAAAAAGAAAGAATTGGAGAAAATTTCAAAGTAT
>JASEHO010000088.1 GCA_030018505.1 bacterium | reverse complement strand
TCCCTTTTCACCTTTTTTACACTTTGAAATGATAAATGCTAAATTTGCAATTTGCAATGAAATTTATCCCCTTTTCGGACACTACCTGAACGGTTACAAAAACTAAAAGTGAAAAACTAAAAATTATCTGCAACCTCTATTGTTTTTTTATCCCGTAACTTTTCACTTTTCACTTAATTTTGCTTTTCCCACAAGCTGAGTTATATTCTGGATGCCCTTCCTTGCCATATACTCTTTTATTCCTTCAGTAATCTTTAAGCAAGAAAGGGGATCAACTAAATTTGCTGTGCCAACCTGAACAGCCACTGCCCCTGATAGGATAAACTCAATTGCATCAGACCCTGTGAATATCCCGCCTATCCCAATCACTGGTATATCAAGGATGTTGCTCACCTCCCAGACCATTCGTAATGCCACAGGCTTTATGGCTGGGCCAGACAATCCTCCAAATATGCCTCCTAAGATTGGCTTTTGGGTCTCAATATCAATAGCCAGGGACCTTATCGTGTTAATAAGAGAGATGGCATCTGCCCCTTCGTTCTGACAGGCTAAAGCTACAGGGTTTATATTGTCTGCTGGAGGAATCTTGGCGAAAACTGTCCGGCTAAATCTCTTCCTCACCCTTTCTATAACAGAGCCTGCTATCTCCGGGTCATTACCAAAAGCAGCCCCACCTTTTTGAAGATTCGGGCAAGATATATTCACCTCTAAAGCCTCCACCTCCTCTTTGTCAAGAATTCCTGCCAGTTCCTCATATTCTATGGCTGTCTCTCCTCCTATGTTGACAATAACAGGGATGTTGTGCTCTCTTATCCTGGGAAGTTTTTCCTTAATAAACCTCTCAATGCCTATATTCTCAAGACCAACGCTATTGAGCACACCACAGGCTGTCTCTACAATTCTTGGAGGAGAATTGCCTTCTCTTGGTTTTAGGGTTAGCCCTTTTGTAATTATTGCCGAAAGCTGGTCCAAGGGTACCATCTCCTCATACTCTATCCCATACCCAAATGTCCCAGATGCTGGAAGGACAGGGTTTTTAAGATATAAGCCAGCTATGTTAAGGTCAATCTTTGGTTTCATTCTTCTGCTTAACTAAAGAAGAAAGGGATATGCCCTCCTTTGCCAAAAAGAACAATCCAAGGCTTGTAACCGGGATATATTGGGCTATATGCACAGCTACAGAGTAACTCAAAGCCAGGTTCTTCTCTATCCCAAAACAAGCCAGGCCTGCAATACAAAAGGCTTGAAAGACACCAATATAACCAGGGGCTGATGGGATAAGGGTTCCCAGACTAACAATAGCCATCACAAAGTATGGAGCATAAAATGGAAGATTAGAGATGCCAAAGGAGAAAAAGAGAAGATGAAACTCAAGACCAAAGAGTAGCCAGGAGACAAGGGACCAGAAAAGTATTAAAAATATATGGTCTGGCTTTCCAAGGCTCTCCAGCCCTCCAATAAATTTATGAAGAATATAGCCCATCCTCTCTGAAATTTTTTTGCTGAAGATACCTATTAGCCTCGTAAGAAGACTGACAGCAGCCTCCCTTTTTGCCTTTAAGAGCATAAGAGAAAGAATACTTATTCCAAAGATAGTTAAACCTATAATTACAAACCCCTTTGCCCAAGAAGGCATAGGAAAGAAAAAAAGACCTATACCAAAGAGAATTACCAAGGCAATTCCATCAAATATTCGCTCTAAGACTATTGTCCCAAAGGAGAGTGAGCGAGAGATACCCTCTTTCTTTCCCAAGAGAAATGCTCTTGCCAGATCTCCAATCCTTGCTGGCACAACATTATTCATCATAAATCCTACCATAATCACAGAGAATAGGCTTTTGACGGATATTCTCTTTTCTTGCTCTAAAAGATACTGCCATCTTATGGCACGAGGAATAAAGGAGATAGCGATAAAAAAGATTGCTGGTATCATCCAGAGGTAGTTTGCCCCAAAAAGCGATTCTTTTACCTCTAACCAGTGGACATTCCTGAGAGCAAGATAAAGGAAGATGACGCTTATGGCTATAGAAAAGATAACCTTCTTCATCTCTAAAGAGTATATCAAACTACTTTTATTATTGGCAAAGTTTTTCTTGTTTAATTGCTGGAAAAATAATTGACTTTTAGAGAGCAACTTCTGTAAACTACAGAGAGTTATGAATCTTGCTATCATTGGTCTTCAGTGGGGTGATGAGGGAAAGGGAAAGATTGTTGACCTCCTTGCTAAGGATTATAATTACATTGTCCGCTATCAAGGAGGGAATAACGCTGGCCATACTGTAGATGTAGATGGATTTGAGTTTGTCTTCCATCTCCTTCCTTCAGGGGTTCTGCATCCTAAAAAGATAGGGGTTATCTCTGAGGGTGTGGTTATCAATCCAAAGGAATTATTAAAAGAGATAGACCTTTTAGAGACAAAAGGAATAACCCCAAACCTTTATGTAAGCCTTGGCTGTCATCTGATTATGCCGTATCATATATTCATTGACTCTGCCTATGAAGAGAGCCAGAAAATAGGCACAACTATGAGAGGGATTGGTCCTACATACATTGATAGGGTTGGAAGATGCGGGATACGAATGGCAGACCTGTTAAATGAAAAGGTCTTTGCCCAAAAGATTAAGCTAAACCTTTTGCAGAAGGAGCCTATTCTAAAGGGAAGGTTTGACTCTGATGAGATTATAATAGAGTATCTCTCCCTTTTTGAGAGGGTAAAGCCATACCTTGCTGATACAAGATCTATCTTGAACAAAGCTATTGCCAATTCAGAGCCAATCCTCTTTGAAGGGGCACAGGGAACGCTATTAGATATTGGGTTTGGAACATACCCTTATGTCACCTCTTCTCATACAACTGTGGGTGGAATCTCTATTGGAACAGGAATCTCTGCCAATAAGATCTCCAAGATAATGGGGGTGATGAAGGCTTATGCCACAAGGGTTGGAGAGGGCCCATTTCCCACAGAGCTGAAAGAACAAGAGGGTGAATACCTCAGAATGAAGGGAAGGGAGTACGGCGCGACAACTGGAAGGCCCAGGAGATGCGGTTGGCTTGATCTGGTCGCTATACGATATGCTATTGAGGTAAATGGGATAAACTCATTGGTCATTACAAAGTTAGATGTTCTTTCTGACCTTCCCAAGATAAAGGTCTGCACAGAATATAGGATAAACGGCAAACCTTGTGAATTTCAGCCATGGATTTCCGATTGGAGTGAGGTTGAACCCATAATTATAGAATTTCCTGGCTGGTGCAGAGATATAAGCAACATCAAAGACTATTCAGAACTCCCAGAAGAGGCAAAGAGCTATCTTTCTGCCATAGAAAAAATGTTAGGGGTAAAGATTGGTCTTGTCTCTGTTGGTCCAAGGAGAGACCAGACACTAAACAAGTGAAAAACTAAAAATTAGGTAACTATTTACCGAAAGTGAAGAAAAATGGAATTCATTGCAAAATTATCAATGAGCAATTAGCAATTAACATTTGAAGAAGAGGAACAATTTTAAGATGCTAATTGCTAATTTTGCATTTTACATTGAATTTTACCCGTTACTTCAAATGATTCAAGTGTTACTAAATTAGGAGGTAAGAATGGAAAAATGGCATGAACTTCCTGAAGCAGGCTTAATTATTGAGCCAGGCAGTGCCGCTAAATATAAAACAGGCAGTTGGAGAAGCAGAAGACCTATCTGGGATAAGGACAAATGCACGAGCTGCTTAAGCTGCTGGATATACTGCCCTGATTCATCCATCAAAATAGAAAACCAGAAGGTTATGGGTATAAACCTTGACTATTGTAAAGGGTGCGGGATATGCGCCAGGGTCTGTCCTCCAAAGGTCTCTGCCATAAAGATGAATGAGGAGAGAAGATAAAATAACCCCATCTTCTGCGTATATCAGCATCAGATCGGAAAACTCCTTTCTTCTTGAAAGCGTAAAGGGCAAGGAGAATATTGCCAGACACTCCTTTATTGGCTTTGATCCATTCTTGGTAGTAAAGGCAAAGGAAGATAGAATGATTGTCTGCTCTGAGAAAGGAGAGATAACCTTAAGAGGGAATCCATTTCATCTGCTTAAAGGCATCCTGAAAGAAGCAAAGGCTCATCCTCATTTTAATGGTGGATTCGGTTATTTTGGTTATGAGCTGGCCTGGTTTATTGAGGATTTACCAAAGAAAAAGAAAGATGGCTTAGATCTTCCTGACCTTTACCTCATCTTTCCAAAGAGCCTTATCGTATTTGACCATAAACTCCAGAGCCTAAATATACTTTCACCCAAGAAAGAGGAGGTTGAGAAGAAGATATCAGACATCAGACATCAGACCTCAGACATCAGAGATCAGACATCAGACCTCAGACCTCAAATAGATTCTAACTTTACCAAAGAAGGGTATATCAAAATGGTAGAGAGGGCAAAGAAGTATATCAAAGCAGGCGACATCTACCAGGCAAACCTATCCCAAAGACTTTCTGCAAGGATAGAGATAGACCCATGGATACTCTACCAAAGGCTTATTGCCATTAACCCATCGCCATTTTCTGCATACTTTGAGCTTGATGGCTTTTCCATTGCCTCCTCATCCCCGGAGAGGTTAGTCAGGGTTAAAGATGGCTTGATTGAGACAAGACCGATTGCTGGCACAAGACCAAGGAGCAAGATAAAAGCAGAAGATGAAAAACTTGCCTCAGAGCTTATCTTGAGCCAGAAGGAGAGGGCAGAGCATATTATGCTGGTTGACCTTGAGAGGAACGACCTGGGAAGGGTCTGTAGGTATGGCACTGTCAAGGTTGATGAACTGATGGCAATAGAGAGATACTCCCATGTGATGCACATTGTCTCAAACATCTCTGGAGAGCTAAAATCAGGGATTGACTTCATTGACTGCATTTTAGCCACATTCCCTGGTGGAACAATTACTGGTGTGCCAAAGGTCAGGTGTATGGAGATAATCAATGAACTTGAGCCAACAAAGAGGGGTCCCTATACAGGCTCAATCGGATACATAGGCTTTGATGGCACAATGGATTTGAATATCATCATCAGGACATTTGTCATCAAGGACGGTGTCGCCTATATTCAGGCAGGTGGTGGCATAGTTGCTGACAGCGAGCCTATATTAGAGTATTATGAGACATTACATAAAGCAGAGGCATTAGTTCAGAGCTTCTAAACGAAATTTGGTGTAACGAAGGAAAAAGGAGCACCAGAGCACCAGTGTACTGGTGTTACTTCAAATAGGTAAAGTTCAATGTAAAATGTAAAATTAGCAATTAGCATCTTAAAATTATTCCTCTTTTTCAAATGTTAATTGCTAATTGCTCATTGATAATTTTGCAATGAATTCCCTTTTTACCTGATTGTTACTTCACCTGGCTAAATAGTTACGAAATTTTTACCTCTTGACTATTAGACAATAGGAATTATAGAATATAGGCTATGGAAAGGCTTGGAAAGGGATTGTCTGCATTGATTGACCAAGAAGAAAAGAGTCTGTTTGAGATTGAGATAGAAAAAATTAGCATAGGAGACGCAAAGATAAGAAAAGAGCTCTTAGAAGACGATGAGCTTATTGCCTCTATCAAAGAAAAAGGCATACTCCAGCCAATTATTGTCGTTCCAAAAGGCGAGCAGTATGAAGTAATTGCCGGACAGAGGCGATTTCTTTCAGCAAAGAAAGCTGGTCTGGTTAAGATTCCTGCCATTATAAAGGATGTCCAAAAGGCTGAACAATTAGAAATAGCCCTTATTGAAAATATCCAGAGGAAGAACCTTAATCCTATAGAGGAGGCAGAGGTCTATAAAAGGCTACAGGATGAGTTTGGCTTAACCCAAGAAGAGATAGCAGAAAAGATTGGAAAGAACAGGGCATCTGTAGCCAACCTATTAAGGCTACTGGGTCTTCCCCAAAAGATTAAAGAGAAGATAATAAGGGGCGAACTTACAGCAGGTCATGCCAGGGCAATCCTTTCAACTCCTGCTTTAGAGACGAGAGAGAGACTTGCCAATGAGATTATAAAGAAAAGATTGTCTGTGAGAGAAGCAGAAAATGTTTCACGTGAAACACAGAAAAAAGACTATGAGCTTCTTGCCCTTGAGGATAAAGCAAGAAAGGCATTAGGAACCCAGGTGAAGATAAGAGGAAACCTCAGCAAGGGCAAGATTGAGATAGAATACTACTCTATGGAGCTTTTATCTGGAATCCTCGAGAAGATTGGAATTGCTCAATAAATCGTCGTAACACTTTACCCCATTGGCTCATCCCGGATTATAGTGCACAAGGTATGGATAGGGTCTAAATACTCCTATAGAAGAACATCCTTGAATGATTTTTAATTTCATATATTCTTTGTCTCTATAGCCATATGCTTTACGGATAATGTTTTTTGCCTTAAGATTAGTTCCTTCTATGTAACCAAGAGGAACCTTTTTGTCACAATAGGCAAGGATACCATTTATATGTTTATCTGTTAGCTAACGATACGTTGTATAGCAATCCCTTTTGTTTCTTTTAAGTATTCTG
>JASEHO010000087.1:1617-6541 GCA_030018505.1 bacterium | reverse complement strand
TCCCTACTCTCTAATCCCTTTTAGTCTTTTGCAAATCTGATTTATTTGGGTATATCTCCACCCTCTTTAGGGGTGTCTATCTCAGAATGGAGGTAGCGAACAACCAGACCTTCTTTTGATATAATCAGCCAAAATTTCTTGCAAACCAACGGTTTTTCGTGTTATAATAACGGTTAAGTTAAGATTAGGCGAGACAGAAATGTATAATCCATTTTTCAGAAGCAGAGTTGATGGTTTTAGTGATCAAGAAGTAGCCGAGCTCTTTGTCCCTAATCGAGTGTGGGATGAGGTAAGAGAGCCTGTCAATCATGTTATCTGTGGTGCCCCAGGGACAGGTAAATCAATGATTCTCAAACGACTTTCTTCAGAATCGATGATTTACAAAGAGGATTTTTTGAAAGGTCAAAAACACCTCGGCATCTATTTACATATCTCAAAGGTCTCAAGTATATTCTATCCCATTTTTGCTCACTTGAAGTCGAATGAAAAAGAGGAAAAATTTTGGCTTCAAAACTTGTTTGGCCATTATCTGTGCATAAGGATATTAGATAAGATGGTAAATGTACTTGAGGAGATCTGTCAAAAAGCAGGAAAAGAAGAGGATGGCTTTGTAAAGGGGATAATAATTGAGTTGAATAGGGAATGCAAAAGTCTCCAGGATATTAAAGGTTTCTGCAGGAAAGAAGAACAGACGATCGAGCAGGAGATTCCATATTTAGCCACAACTGTCCATGAACATAAACCATTATTTAAGATTCGTCCATTTTTAGAAAGGATCACTTCTGAAATTATCAAGGTCTATAAATCGGTCTTTGGCGAAGAGATCCATATATATCTTCTATTCGATGAATCAAGTGCAACCCCTATAGAATGCCAGGAAGTGATAAATATTACCCTTCAGAGGGGATATCCTTACAGAACCAAATTGGCTACCAGGCCATACGAATGGAATACCCTGAATGCTTTAGATGGCCCATCACTTGAGATCGACAGTGACTTTAAGCTCCTTCAGGTTGAATATCTCAATAAAGATGAGGATGCCTACAGAGGACTACTCAAGGAGATGACAGATACGATGATAATGACTCGGGCCATAAAAAAGGAGGAAGAAGGCTGGCTTAATCTTAATATTGATCACTTGGGGATTAAAGATTTATTGAATGATACGGAAGGTGAGTATTCTGGGTTTGACAGGATCTGCAAGGTCTCTTCAGGAGGTATCTTGCGTTTTCTTCTCCTCTGTTCAGAGATGTTTTCGGTTGCTGATGATGAAGAAGGGGAGTTTTTAAAGGAAATTTTTGCTATTAGACATCAGATTCAGGACAAGGTGGTCAAAAGATATTCTAAGGAACAACTCTTCTGGAATATAGACAGAATAGAGAAAGGGGAAGAGATACAAAATTTATGCAAGGCTTTATTGAAGAAGATAAAAGATGAGGAGTTTAAGGGAAGTTTTATTGAGATTAGTCCTCAGGCTCAACAGCTTCTTTTCGAAGATGGGTTTTTAGAGGATAAAATGGGAGAAAAATTGAAACCAGCCTTTACCCATGGTTTCTTTAGATTTCTTGATAAAAATAGTGGCAACTTCTGGAGGGTTCCATCAACCTTCAGTATTAACAAGGTGCTATTTCCCAGATATGATCTTGGTCTTGAAGAGGGTGAACAACCTTTGGTTATAGATCAAGAGTTTATTGAGCGTTTCTTTAGACCAATACCCCGACAGCCTGCTGAACCTTCGAAGGAACCTGCTGAGGATAGAAAGTTGTCAGCATTTCTTTCAACCTCTTTAAGTGAATATCATAGAGACCAAAGAGAGGCCATCAAAGAGGCACTACTATTGAGACATAACATTAAATGTTCGGATATAAAAGACCTCTCGAAGGGCCAATTTATTCTTGACAACATCATAAAACATATAAAAAAGCATGATTTTGCTATTGTAGATCTTACAGAGATGCGGCCCAATGTTGCCTTGGAATTGGGTGTCTGTGCAGAACTAACCAAGCCAGCAATCTGCATCTTCAATCAGGCATCTAAGATCAAGATGGAAGATATGCCTGAATGGATGCTCCTTTTTTCTATCACACCTTATAAATTTGAGCCTGAAGAATTAAATAAAATGGCCTTAAAGGTAAAAGATGAGGCTATTATGATGTGGTCTGAAAAAAGGAAGGAGTTTATAAACAAGGAGTTTATAAAGACGGGAAGGTTTGGAAGTCCTTTGCGATCCAAAAAAATTCAACAAAATTTCATCTATTTTTCATATCCCCCGGATAGAGGTATTTGGAAAGAGGTTTACCCCAGGATCGAAACTCATTTTGAAAAGGTGGGTTATAAGATAATAAATGAAGGTAATGCCCCATTTATTGACGCCAATGTCCTTCAGAGACCAATATGCTGCGCCTCATTAGCGAAATATATATTTATAGACACCACAGACCTAAAGAACAATCTCCTCCAATCTTACAAATTGGGGGTAGGAGGAGTAATGTCAAAGGCCCATCACACAATGAGAATCGAAGAAGAGAGGGAAGCTGATCAGAAAGCTTCTTTATGGATAGAGCCTTATGGTACCTGGAATAATACCGAAGATCTGATTACCCTGATGGAAAATTTTATAAAGTCAACATAGAGAAAGAGATGATGGAAAATATACTTACTCCTATAGAAAGGGTGGAGTCGATTCGCAAAACCGAATCCGATGATCTGTTTTTGACAGCCTCAAGTTTTGAGATGAGGTCTCGCCGGGTACCTGTGTTGGTAGATGCTCCTGCATTTGAGAATTCTATAATCTTTCAATATCAGGATACCCTTGATACATTTGAAGGATTGGTCAATACAGATTTTATAAATAGCCGATTAAAAAAGGCGTCTTGCAAAAAACCTTCTATCTTGCAATGCAATTATAAAGATGCCTATGGATTATTAGAAGAGTTCCAGTCCTGGATAGAAGAAAAAGAGTTTGTCTTGAATGAAAAGTGTGTTACCATTGATATCACCTGCTTCACCAAGCTCCATCTCCTTCTCCTCCTAAAATATCTCAGGGAAAGAGGAAGAAATAATCAAATTCGTATTTTATACACTGAGCCTTTAATCTATGCCTCAATGATGGGAAGGAATTTAAGCCATGGTACCCTTAAGCCATTCTATATACCCCTCCTTTCAAATCGAAATGGCAAAGATAAGGAGGCCCTTCTTCTCTTTTTAGGCCATGAATTTCTTCGCGCATATCATATTTGGCATGAGACAGAGCCAGAAGAAATATTTTTACTTACAGGTGAACCCGGCTTTACATCTGAAATGGCAGAAAAGAGTCGGAGGGTGAACAAGGAGTTAATCAACATGGTCAATCATGATGAATCTTTTTCAAAAAGGGAGTGTTCAACCACTAATTTTGTCCAGGTAAAAGATGTCCTGAAGGGCATAATAGATGAACTTTCCAAAAAGGGATTTGGGGTCTTTTATATAGCCCCCCTGGGAACAAAGTTGCAGGCACTGGGAATAGACTTGCTCACTCAGGAGTTAAAAGAGGGTAAGGTGATTATTGCCTATCCACCACCCAGGCGGTATGAGAAGAGCTGCTTTTCAGAGGGGGCGGGAAAGACATTTTCTGCACTTTTAACCCCTCCAAAGAGCCTTCCTATAGATTCTGTTTCAAAAACAGCGACAAAGGCAGAATTACCTTCTTGGCTTCTAAGAGAGAAAGAAGTCTTCCTTCGTTTGCAAAGCCAGGGGAAGATAGAGACGAAGAAGAAGTTTGTGGTCATAAAGGATGGAAATGTGCTTGGCTATGGTGATGAGATAGATGAGATTCTTCAAAGATTTCAAGGAAAGTATCCCTATCTCTTAGAGGAGACAGAAAGAGAAGAAGACGTGATGCTTTCTCCCTTTGTATTAGGAATTGGGGTAAAATGAAGAAAAGAAATTATTTTAAGTCTCCATTAGTAAATGTGAACCTAAATGTGATCAGTCCCGAAACAAATCAATCAGTGGCAACCAGTGAGCTAATAAGAAGGTTTGGCTACCATACTCCTCGTACCATTGTTCCTAAAAAGATAATGACAGAGAAGGTGGCTTTGTCCGCATTGGTTACCACTTATGAGTATAGATTAGAAGAAATAGAAGATTCCTTTGGTGTAATAATTTGCAAAGTTTCTTTGGAGAGGCTTCCTGAGGTGAAAACTGAGGCGATTCTTCATCCATATCTTCCTGAAAATGAGATGATCTTAGGGTCTGATCTTCTTCTTCACTTTTTAACCTTCTTTAAGGGAAGGAAAGATTTTTCCTCGCAGGCTTCTTCTTTTATCTCCTTATTGAACACTCACCTAACAGATCCCAATCCTGACCCTTTTCTTATAATAGAGTCGTAACCAGTTATTCAAATGAAGAGTAGAATTGATATAATGCCGCATTAAACAACCCTTTTCTTCAAACCCTTCTTCAGTTTGAAAAGCTCATCTCTAAAATAGGCAGCCTTTTCGTATTCTAAGTTGTCTGCTGCCTTTTTCATCTCCTTCTCAAGTTCTTCTATAGCATCAAATGGGTCGCCTGTAACTTTATACTCTATCCTTGGCTTCTGTATCTTTGCTATCGGAAGGTATTCTGTTATCAGCTTTTCTATGGACTTTGGGGTTATATGATGAATCCTATTATACTCCTGTTGAGCATTCCTTCTTCTTTTTGTCTCTTCAATCGCCCTTTTCATTGAGCCAGTCATTATCTCAGCATACATTATCACCTTGCCTGAGATATGTCTGGCACACCTGCCAAAGACCTGAATAAGAGAGGTTTGTGAGCGCAAGAATCCCTCCTTGTCTGCATCCAATATAGCCACAAGGGAGACCTCTGGAAGGTCTAATCCTTCCCTCAATAGGTTTATCCCAACTAAGCAATCAAAGAGACCGAGCCTCAAATCCCTTAATAT
>JASEHO010000087.1:0-1607 GCA_030018505.1 bacterium | reverse complement strand
ATAGGTTTATTCCAACTAAGCAATCAAAGAGACCGAGCCTCAAATCCCTTAATATCTCCACCCTCTTTAGGGTGTCTATCTCAGAGTGGAGGTAGCGAACAACCAGTCCTTCCCTTGTGAGATAATCTGCCAGATCCTCAGCCATTCTTTTGGTCAGGGTTGTAACCAATGTCCTTTCTTTCCTTTCTGCCCTCTGCTTTATCTCCCTTATTAAATCCGGGATTTGGCCCTCTTGTTTTCGTAAGATAATTTCTGGGTCCAACAGGCCTGTGGGACGAATAATCTGCTCTACTATCTGCTGGCTCTTCTTTGTCTCATACTCAGCCGGTGTGGCTGAGAGATAGATTTTTTGTGGGGTGAGTGCCCAGAATTCTTCTGCCTTTAGGGGTCTGTTGTCATAGGCAGAGGGCAATCTAAAGCCATAGTCAATAAGGGATTTTTTTCTTGCCTTATCCCCTTCATACATTGCGTTTATCTGGGGGACGCTCACATGGGACTCATCCATCACCATCAGAAAATCTTTAGGAAAGTAGTCTATAAGGGTGGTTGGTCTCTCCCCTTCTGCTCTTTTAGATAAGTGTTTTGAATAGTTCTCTATGCCATGGCAGTATCCTGTTGCCTGAAGCATCTCCAAATCCTGCCTTGTCCTCTCACCTATCCTTTGTGCTTCTATGAGCTTTCCTCTCTCTAAAAACCATTTTTCCCTTTCTATCAGCTCTTCCTCTATTGACCCGAGTGCAGATCTTAGCCTCTCTCCATCTGTAATGAAGTGCTTTACTGGAAAGAGAATGAATCTATCAACAGGTCTTTTATCCTTTGTTACTGGGTCTATTATGGCTATTTTCTCTATCTCATCCCCAAAAAGCTCTATCCTGATAGGCTTTTCTGTATGTGAAGGAAAGACCTCAATTGTATCCCCCTTTACCCTAAACTCACCCCTTTGTGGCTCTAAATCGTTCCTTTGATACTGCAATCTTACCAGCTCATATAGAAACCCCTCTCTATCTATCTCGGTAGATTTATTCAAGGTGATGATAGAGCTTCGCCAATCCTCAGGTGAGCCAAGGCTATAGATACAGGAGACAGAGGCAACAATAATAACATCAGACCTGCTCATCAAAGCAGAGGTTGCCTCAAGCCTCAGCCTGTCTATCTCCTTATTTATGTCGCAGTCCTTCTCAATGTATGTGTCTGTCTGGGGGATATATGCCTCTGGTTGGTAATAGTCATAGAAGCTAACAAAGTAGCAGACAGCGTTCTCAGGGAATAGGTCGGATAGCTCTGCATAGAGCTGGGCTGCTAAGGTCTTGTTATGGGAGATGACTAAGGTGGGTTTATTTATCTGGGCAATGACATTGGCTATGGTGAATGTCTTGCCAGAGCCTGTAACACCAAGCAATGTTTGGTCAGTATAGCCTTTTTTTAGGCCATTTACCAGTTGAGTTATTGCCTTTGGCTGGTCACCCTTGGGTTTGAAGCTGCTTTTTAGGGTAAAGTTCATCTAATGATTCCAATTTTACCTGTAGCTTTCTGGCCAGCCTTGTTGGTAATAATGTAGATATAGACACCAGAAGCCACCTTTTTGCCTGATTTATTCATAAGATACC
>JASEHO010000086.1 GCA_030018505.1 bacterium | reverse complement strand
CCACTGATAGTTTTGCTTCAGATAGAATCAAGCCCTACATTATATACCCTGATGGGAAGAAAGAAGAGTGGCTTGAGATTTCAAAGAGAGAGTTAGCCATAAAGCTTCTTGAGCTATTATGAAAGCATTGACGCCATTTCAGATAAAGGTATATAATATGGTCTCTTCCATTCCTTATGGCCAGACCCGTTCATATAGCTTCCTGGCAGAAAGGATAGGAACATCACCGAGGGCTATTGGAAAGGTGCTGTCTAAAAACCCTTTGCCGATTGTCATTCCTTGCCACAGGGTGATAAAGAAAAGCGGAGAATATGGAGGATACTTAGGTGGCAAGAAGCTGAAGAAAAAAATATTAGAGATTGAAAAATTGCAACACTCAACACCATACATATAGACCATAGACTATAAACGATAAAGTAATCGTTCAGGTAGGTCCGAAAATCAGATTGGAGATAAATCATTGCAAATTTAGCAAAAGCAAATTTTAAATTTCAAATTTGAGGAAAGAGATATGAAAACTAAGATGTTATCTTCCAAATTTGAAATGATAAATGTTAAATTTGCAATTTGCAATGAATTTATCCCCTTTCTTGACTTCTAATGCATGGGCTTAAGCGGTTACCATTTAGGCGCCTGTAGCTCAGTGGAAGAGCAGCGACCTCCTAAGTCGTTTGTCGTAGGTTCAACTCCTATCAGGCGCATTTGAATTATATGAAAAGACTCATCTTCTTGTTTAGTCTTCTTTGGGCATCTGCTCATTCTTTCACCTATACCTCCCATTCTGCAGGGGTTTATACCCTATCCCAGGCGCTTGACGAGGAGAACAGCAGATTATACCTTAGCGGCACATCAATGAAGAATATCGTCGTCTATAATCTTGATGATACTGGGCTTCCTATGGGGCAGTTTATCTCTTGCGAGATACCCACGAACTGTATCTCCTTAGCCTTATTCTCCAATAAGCTCTATATAGGCAATAGTCAGGATGCGTATCTATATATTTATCAGCTTGGAAAAGATGGTCTCCTGACAGGGACACCAACATTAGTTGCTGTAGCCACAGAGGGACAGGGCGCCTACTCCATAGCCATTGACCCAGAGAGAAGAAAGCTCTATGTGGGTAATATGTCTGGTAGTAATAACCTCTGTGTCTATAGATTAGACTCCTCTGGTCTTCCAATTGGCGCTCCATCCTTCTTTACCACCTCAGGATACACCACCTCCCTGGCGATAAACCCTATTCAGAACAAACTCTATATTGGAAGCTATAGTGGAGACAACCCTTTTGTCTGTTGGTTAGCTAATGATGGCTCGCTCACTGGCAGGGGTTGGAAGTATAACTCAGGCAATCTAACCTATTCTATAGCTTTAGATATAGAAAATGGGAGGCTATATCTGGCTAATAACAACGCCAGCAACAATCTCTCCGTGGTAAAATTGGATGAGGAAGGCCTTCCTTCCACATACACAACATACTCTGATGGAGGGGCGAGCATATCCCTTTGCCTTAACAAAAGGAGTAAAAAACTATATGTGGGAAAGAATCATGCCGGGGATAACCTTTATGTTTATGACCTTGATAATAAAGGGGATATTCAGGGTGAGCCAACAGCCCTTTCTTTAGGTGGTCCAACCTTCTCCCTTTCTATTGGAAAAAGGCTTTACTTAGCCAACTATCAAGGCGATAACAATCTCTGGACATTAGAGATTCCAGAGGCAAGCGTTCAAGTTTCAGCCCCAGCAACAACTACTACCCAAAAGGTTATGTTAAAGGTATCCTCAACCAATCCTCACTGGATAAAGATAAAAGGAGATATTACCCAAACCTTTGGATGGAAAGCCTGTGATGGTAAAGCAATGGAGATTTCTGTGTATCTTACAAAGGAAGAAGGGGATAAAAAGATTGATATCTTCTTCTTAGAATCTGCTGGGTTTGGAAACTACTCTGGTGTTTTGAGGAAAAAGAGCGTGAGAATAAATCTTTTAGAAAGAGAGATGAAGAGATAAGGCATATTTCTACAACAATCGTTGTTACCATTAGATAAAGAACCCTATCTGAAATGGTCTTAACAAACAACAAAGCAAGAAATATCTTGACAAAGAAAGGGGTATTTTTTATACTACATCGCATGGTAAAGATCAGGTTGAAGAGGTTTGGGGCAAAGAAGAGGCCATCATATAGAATTGTGGTGATGAATGAGAGAGAGAAGAGAGATGGAAGAACGATTGCAGAGATTGGATTTTATAATCCGATAGAAAAGAAGAACTTTGTTGATATAGAAAAGGCTAATGAGTGGATAAAAAAAGGTGCCCAACCGACAGATAGAGTGAAAAAACTGTTAGCTGGTGCCGAAAAAGAAAAGGAGGTAGTGTAAGATGAAGGAGTTGGCAGAGTATATGGTGAAATCTCTGGTTGACCATCCAGAAGAGGTCAAGATTACTGAGGTGGAGAGCGAAAAGACATCCATTCTCGAAATAAGCGTAGCATCTGATGACATTGGGAAGGTAGTAGGAAAAGAGGGAAGGATAATCAAATCCTTAAGGATTATTCTGGCATCATCCGCAGCCAAAAAAGGAAAAAGAGTGGTTGTAGAGATGCTTGATTGACCAAAGTAACGAGCTTCTCAAAAAATAGGCAGGGTTATGAAACCCTGCCTATTTTATTGACAAGAGGGTAAAAAAGAGCATATAATATCTTAATGGAAAATTTTATAGTTGAGGTTTATGCTAAAGGGCTACAGAAATTTTTAGAGAATGGAAGTGGACCAGAAGCTATAGATACAAAATCATTTTTAGAGCTTTCCGTAGAAGACCTTTCTCTCACCCATCTTTCAGCATTGTCATTAGTTCTTGAGACAAGAAAGATGGAAAACCCGAGCGAACTCATCAAAAAATCACAGGGTTTTCTTGAGGTTCTTATCCGAAACCAAGAGATAAAGGAAGAGGCCTCTCTCATAGGAAGATTTTCTAAGCTATGTGGATTCTTAACCTCTACAATGGCAAATCAGGAGCTCCTTGATGTGATTATGCAACAGGCATTATCTGAGGTAAAAGGAGAGACTGGCAGTTTGATGCTGATTGATGAAAAGAAAGAGTCTCTTTCTATAAAATCTGCTGTTGGGCTTTCAGATAAGATTATAAAAACAACGAAGATAAAGATGGGAGAAGGGATAGCTGGTAATGTGGCCAGAACAGGAGAGCCTATTCTTTTTAATGAGGAGAGCAAAAGAAAGGAGATAAAATCAGCTATTTGCCTGCCGCTCTCTGTGAAAGAAAAGACAGTAGGTGTATTGGCTGTCAATAGGATAAAGAACACTGTGCCATTTAACAACAAAGACCTTTTTATTCTTTCATTCTTAGCAAAACTTGCCGCAGCTACTATCATAAATGGCAATCTTCAGAATGAGATAAAGAAGGGGTATTTGGGAACAGTAAAGACGCTAATTGCCGCAGTTGAGGCAAAAGACCACTATACACGAGGACACTCTGAGGCTGTAGCCAGATATGCTACAGCTATTGCCAAAGAGTTTGGATTTGGCGAAGAAGAGGCAGAAAGACTCTATATTGCTGGTCTTCTCCATGATATTGGTAAAATTGGCATCAAGGAGGATATTTTATTAAAACCCGGTAAATTGACCCGGGAAGAGTATGAGGTAATAAAGGAACACCCTATGATTGGAGCAAAGATATTGGGGCCTGCTGGTTTTCATCCTGATGTAATGAAGGCTGTCTCCTTTCACCATGAAAGACCAGATGGCTGGGGCTATCCTCAAGGAATAAAAGAAAACGGCATATATCTGGGAGCCGCAATTATCAATGTAGCGGATACCTTTGATGCCATGACATCAGAGAGACCCTATCGGCCTGCCCTTTCTATTGCTGATGCTGTGGAAGAGCTCAAAAAGCATGCGGGAACACAGTTTAACAAAGAGGTTGTAGAAAAATTCTTAATAATATTGACCAGAAAAGGTGTAGTGCCTTCTCTCCAACCATAGCTCATAACACTTTAGAGCATATGAAAAGCAAAGATACTTATAATTATGAAAGGGACTTTCTCTGTCCAACCTATAGCAGACCTCCAGTTTTATTTGTAAAAGGAGAGGGTTGTCGGCTCTGGGATGCTGAAGACAAAGGTTATTTAGATCTTGTCGGTGGATTGGCTGTCTGTTCTTTAGGTCACTGTCATCCTGAGATTACCAAAGCTATAAAATCTCAAAGTACATTGCTTATCCACACCTCAAATTTATATTACACTGAAGCTCAGCTTGAGCTGGCAAAAAGGCTCTCAAACCTATCCTTTGGAGGAAAAACCTTCTTCTGCAACTCAGGGGCTGAGGCAAATGAAGCGGCTATTAAACTAATCAGGCTATATGGCCAGGGAAGGCATACTATACTTACAGCCAAAGGCTCTTTTCATGGAAGGACATTGGCTACACTCTCTGCTACAGGACAAGAAAAGGTGCAGAAAGGGTTTTCTCCCTTAGTTTCAGGGTTCAAGCATATTGAGTTTAACTCATTAGAGTCAGCAGAATCTGCTATTGATGAGAATGCCGCGGCTATTATCTTAGAGCCTGTTCAGGGGGAAAGTGGTATCTGGCCAGTAGAGATGGATTATTTTTTGGGCTTGCGAGAGCTTTGTGATAAATACGAGCTTCTTCTTGTCCTTGATGAGGTTCAGACAGGTATTGGCAGGTGTGGCCATTTATTTGCTTATCAGGGATATGGTGTTGAACCTGACATTATCACCCTGGCTAAGGGATTGGCTGGTGGGCTTCCAATTGGAGCAATGATAGCCAAAAAAGAGCTTGCTGACCTATTCACCCCTTCTTCGCATGCCTCAACATTTGGAGGAAATCCTGTGGTCTGTTCTGCGGCATTAGCAGTGCTCTCTATTGTAGCAAATGAAGGCTTTCTGCAAGATGTGAGGGATAAAGGGGATTACCTGAAAGAAAGACTAAAAGGGATTCCATCTGTCAAGGATACGAGGGGTATGGGGTTAATGATTGGCGCAACTATTGATAGGGATGCAAAAAAGGTTGTCGCAGATTGCTTAGAAAGGAGTCTTTTGATAAATGCCCCTACACCTCAGATTCTGCGGTTTGTTCCCCCTTTAATTATCACATGCGAGGAGATTGATGAGGCTATATCAATACTGAAGGAGGTTCTAAAATGAGAAAATGGCAAAAAAAAGATAAGGATTTCAGAAAAGAGATAGAAAAAAGGCTTGTTACTTTCCGAGAAAAGATAGAGGATCTCTTGAGGATGCTTGACAGAAAGTGCAAGCTGAAAGAGTCAAGGGAGGTCATCTTACTTCTTAAAAAGATAGACAAAGCCTTAGATGTTGTAAGGTTTGTAAGACACAGGGATGCAGAGCTGGCTGAAGAGGAGGATATAAACCATAAGATTCTCTCTGTCTTTGAGATAATGTCAGAGATAGAAACTCTTACAGAGGGCAGCCGTATCCAGATAATGAATCTCCAGGAGAGGATAGATTTTTTGATAAAAGAGATAGAAGAGAGAGAGAGTCTAATCCGCGCCTTTCTTGAAAAGGAACCGCCTCTTTCAGAAGATATACTGTAACGCATTGTGCTATCAGAGACGGGTACTAAAAGTTTCATCCCCTTGCCTTACGACAGAAAAACAAGATAATAAAAAACAGAAAATTCACCATAACAATTGTAGCACCTGAGGGAAGATTTAAGATATAGGAAGCAAATATGCCAAGGATAACCGAAACAAGTGCGAAGGAGCCGGCAAGAACAAAGGTCTCGCGAAAACTTTTTGTTATCTGTAAAGCACTTATTGCCGGCAGAATAATCAAACTTGAGACTAACATAGTGCCTACAATCTTAATCCCAAGCACCACAATAAACGAAGTTAGTAGTATCAGAATTCTGTTGACCATCCGCACCTTTATCCCCAACACTTGAGCGTATTCCTCATCAAAGGTGATAGCAAATAGATCATGATAAAAGAGTGTGATGACCATTGCCACCAAGATAGAGATTGCCACTGTCAGCCAGACCTCAAAACTACTCACTGAAAGGATATTGCCAAAAAGATAACTGAACAGATCCACATTAAATCCGCCGGCAACACTCGCCATAATCACACCTAAGGCAATGCCAAATGAAGAGACTAATCCTATTGCCGCATCGCCATAAACTTGAGACCTTTCATTGAGTTCTAAGATAAGAAGAGATGCAATCCCGACTAAGGGGATGGAGACAATCATTGGTTGAGCATGTAAAAGAAGCCCTAATGCTACTGTAGCAAAGCTCACATGAGCAAGGCCGTCGCCAATAAGTGAAAACCTCCTTAACACAAGGAATACACCCAAAAATGAACACCCTAACGCCATAAAGCATCCGGCAATAATCGCGCGCTGGATAAAGCCATATTGAATCGCTTCTGCAATCTGTTGAAGTATATCCATTACACTTAAGATTTGCCCTTGCTCTAAAAACTTTTGGGACGGTTCACTCTTGTTTGAAATCTTGCAGCGTAAAAAATGGAAATTGGAAATTGGAAAATAGAAATTAGGTAACACTTTACTCATCTGAAATAACTCGGTAAAGTTCAATGTAAAATGTAAAAT
>JASEHO010000085.1 GCA_030018505.1 bacterium | reverse complement strand
CTTCAAATGTTAATTGATAATTGCTAATTGATAATTTTACATTGAATTCCCTTTTACCTGATTGTTGCTTTGTCTGGCTAAATAGTTACAAGGCGAGATTGCTTAATTCTTAAAAGACTGTCCCTCCTTGAATCCTGTCCCCCTTTTTATTCCCTATTTTTTTGTAAAGGCTGTTTTATATTTACCAAAGTCAGGTTAATATTGATTGCCTCCTCTGAGAATCCCAGAATGTGCCATCTTCCTTTCTGAAATCTGTTTTTCTATCTTCTCCTCCTCCTCCTTCTCCTCCTCTTCTTCCCGAGGAACATACTCCGCCATTGTCACATCCTTTCCTGAGTATATCCCTCTTACATTCAGCTTAAACTCTTCTGGATTTGTTGTGGCACTAAGCGCTTCCTCATAAGTTATCATTTGCCTTTGATAGAGGCCGACCAAAGACTGATTAAAAGACTGCATTCCATAAAATCCGCCCCCAGCAATAGCCGTTGGAATCTGAGAGAGCTTATTCTCCTCAATAAGCTTCTTTATCAGGGGTGTAATCACTAAAATTTCGCAACCAGGAACCCTTCCCACCTCCACATCGCACCGCGGGACTAATCTGAGCGAGACTATTGCCTTCAAACACATAGCCAATTGGAGCCGAATATGGCCGTGTTGATAGGGTGGATAAAAGTTTATGATTCTTTCAATCGTCTGGCTGGCGTCTATGGTGTGCATTGTCGTAAGAACAAAATGCCCAGTTTCAGCCGCAGACATAGCCGCCTCTAAAGAGGGAAGGTCTCGTATCTCGCCAACCATAATCACATCAGGGTTTTGCCTGACTACATGTCTTAAAGCAGCAGGAAAGGATGGGGTATCCATCTCAACCTCTCTTTGACTAACAATAGACTGGTTATCCTTAAAGAGAAACTCAATCGGGTCTTCAATGGTGATGATATTCTTCTTCTTTGTCTTGTTTATATAGTCTATCATTGAGGCTAATGTGGTTGACTTTCCAGAACCTGTAACACCTGTTGTCAGGACTATCCCCCTTTCTGTATCAGCAATATCCGTAATCACTGGAGGAAGGTTGAGGGTTTCAAAGGGAGGGATATTGAATGGAACAAGACGAATAGCCATAGCTACAGAGTTCCTCTGGCGATAGATATTGACCCTGAACCTACCAAGACCTGAGGCAGAATAAGCCAAATCCAAACCCATCTCCTCTTCAAATCTTTTCCTCTGCCTCTCGCTCATCACCGAATAGGCAAGGCTCTCTGTCTCAATAGGTAAAAGGACTCTGTCCTTCCATCTTTCGTTTGAAATTTTTGCCAGCTTCCCTCCCAATCTTATCATAACCGGAGATCCAGCCTTAATATATAGGTCAGAGGCTTTTGCCTCTACCATTTCATAGAGCACTCCTTCTATAGTCTCCTGAGCCATATTATTTTTCCTTATTTATGCCGAGAATAAATCAACTTAAGTCTAAAAAGGGTTCAAGGGTAGAGGGGTCAAGGGATCGAAAAGAAGGTAAGATTATTAACACTTGAACCCTTGAATCCTGTCTCCCCTTTTATTCCCTATTTTTTTGGTAAGGACTGTTATATCTTCGGTATAATAACTTCATCCTGCATTAATTCTCACATATTCTGGGGATAGGTCCGAGAAGAGAGATGCCACTGATTCCTTTCCTGCTCGTAAGTCTATCTTTATCTCTATCTCAGAAGAAGCCAAAGAGCTTTTCACCCTACTTTCAGAAAACTTAATAACCGCTCCATCTTTAACCACAAGGAATTGGTTGAGCCATATATCTATCTTCTTTGGATTGAGCCTTGCCCCTGAATAACCGCAGGCACAAAGAATTCTTCCTGCAGGCGGTATCTGGCCCCAAAGAGCAGATTTGGTTAAATTTGAGTTGGCGACAGCCTTAGCTACCTTCTCTGCCATTATAATGCTCTTTGCCCCAGAGACAACAACCCGCACAACCTTTGTCCCTCCCTCTGCATCCTCTATTATCTTTCTGGCAAGACAAGCACAGACAGAGAATAAGCCATCTTTGAACTTAGCTAAATCAGGAGGACCAGCCAATCCATTGGCTAAAAGAGCCACCATATCATTCGTAGATGTATCACCATCTATAGTTATTCTGTTGAATGTCTGGTTGACTACATCCTTCAGGATAGACCTCAAGGTATCCCTTTCAATCTGGGCATCTGTGACGATAAAACTGAGCATTGTCGCCATATTTGGAGCAATCATTCCCGCGCCCTTAGCTATCCCGGCAAGCCTGCAATCTCCCAGGTCTATCTCTGTTTCCTTTGGCTTCGTATCTGTGGTCATAATGGCTGAGGCTGCATCTATGCTTAATCCTTTATCAATCTTCTTGGCCAATCTTTTTATTCCTTTGACAATCCTTTCCATAGGAAGTGGCTCTCCAATCTTTCCGGTTGAAGCACAGAGAACAGACCCTTCTGAAATATTGAAACAAGAACTGGCAATCTGACACATCCTTTTTGCATCCAAAATCCCCCTTTGGCCTGTCCCTGAGTTGGCAATCCCTGAGTTTATAACTATAGCTTGAACCTTGTCTTTCAATCTTTTCTTGTTGACTATAATACTGGCAGCCTTTACCCTGTTTGTGGTAAAACAACCTGCCCACTCACAAGGTGTTTCTGAATAAATAAGGGCAAGGTCCTTATTCTTCTTTTTTATCCCACAATGTATCCCACCACACTTTATTCCCTGGACAGATAATAATCCTTTCATTTAGATTGTAAACTTTGTAACACTTTACTCATCTGAAGAAGTTCAATGTAAAATGTAAAATTAGCAATTAGCATCTTAAAATTGTTCCTCTTCTTCAAAAGCTAATTGATAATTGCTAATTGATAATTTTGCAATGAATTCTCTTTACATGGTTGTTGTTTCACTTTTAGATGGGTAAATAGTTACTAAATTTTAGATTTTCTTTTGTGCCTCCTCTGCCTTTTAACTTTTCACTTTTCACTTTACAGAAGCCCCTCTGTTTCTGGAAACGAGAACATAATGTTCATATTCTGGACAGCCTGACCAGATGCGCCCTTTATCAGGTTATCAATAGCTGAGAGAATAACAGCTCTTTTTCCTTCGCTTTTTGGATGGATAAGGCATAGGTTTGTGCCTGTTGTATCCTTTGTAACAGGAGGCTCATTCATTATTCTAATAAACGGCTCTCCATTATAAAAATCTTTATAAAGCCCAATAAGGTCTGTTTCCTTTTGAAGTCTTAGATAAATGGTTGAAAGCATACCACAATCCATTGGAACTAAGTGTGGAACAAAGGTAACAGCCACCCTTTCCCCAGCTATTCCTGATAACTCCTGCTCTATCTCTGGAATATGTCTATGTGTGAACAAGGAATAAGCCTTGCAACCTTCATTTGCCTCTGGAAAATGAGTAGGTAAAGATGGGTTTCTACCTGCACCTGAAACACCAGACTTGGCATCAATCACAATTGAGGTGAGATCTATTAGTCTGTTCTTTATAAGCGGGGCAAGACCCAATAAACAGGATGTTGGGTAGCAACCAGGGTTAGCAATAAGATTTGCCTCTTTAATCTCTCGGCGATATAGCTCAGGTAGCCCATAGACAGACTCTTTTAACAAAATGAAAGCCGCGTGTCTTTCTCCATACCACTCTTCATAGACACTCGGGTCCTTTAATCTGAAATCTGCAGATAGGTCAATCACTCTATTCCCAAAATCCAGAAGGGAGGGGACATACTCCATTGAAACCTTGTGTGGCAGACAAAGAAAGACAACCTCACACTCAGCCACCTCCTCCACCCTCATTGTGCTTCGAAGGATAAGGTTAGAGGATAGAGAAGGAAAGATAGACGAGATAGGCTCTTCCTTCTCCGTAATGGCAGAGAGATGCCTTATCTCTACCTCCCTATGCCGCAGGAGCCTTCTTATTAGCTCTCTTCCTGTGTAACCTGTTGCTCCAATTAAAGCCACCTTTATCATTTATATAAAATAGTATAGCAAAGAAAGGGGTGTGTCAAGAAAAAGGTCAAAATCTAAATTTTGACAGAAAGAGAGGTTTGGGTTTATAATCTCTTCTTATGAGAAAGAGAGGGGATAAATTTTTTGAAAATGGGATCTTTTGGCTATACCTTCTTATTATCTTTATTGTGCCACTCATCTTTCTTGTTCCAGTAAACAGTGTTGACCTAACAAAAATAGGTATTCAGAGATCTTTTCTCTCAGGCATTCTCATCCTGTGGGTCCTAAGTTTGAACAAAAACAGGAGCTATCCCTTTGTTCATAGCCCCCTTAATCTTCCTCTCATTATCCTCTTTCTTTTGGCAATACTCTCCACTATCTTCTCTGTTCGTCCTTATACATCTTTAATTGGCACATATAACCGCTACCAGGGGCTTTTTACCATAACCTGCTATATCCTTCTCTTCTTTATCACCCAAATTTTAGTCAAGAAGAGGAAGGATGCTGTCTCCTGGATAATAGATACTGTTCTTTTCTCCAACCTATTTGCTATGCTCTATGGCTTCATCCAGAGGCTGGGAAGGGACCCATACCAGTGGTCAGGTGGAGCCTGGACAAGGATACACTCAACCTTTGGCAACCCTGTTTTTTATGCTGCCTGGCTTTCAATGGTTCTGCCCATAGCCTTATTTATGTATCTTACTGAAGAAAGGCCCAGAAGAAGGCTTTGGTATGCAGTCTCCTTTCTACTTTGCTACCTCTCCTTTTTGTTTGCCAACACCAGGGCAACATTCGTCGGATACTTTTTTGCCTCCTGGCTTTTCTCTTTGTTTCTTGTTGGCTTTAGGTTCTCAATCCTTTATTATGGAGGGGTCTCTATCATTTTTGGAATAGCCTCTTTTCTTATTGTCAAGTTTCTTTCAGCAAATAACCCCTTGGGCTTGGGTATTGGAGGGCTGTTTTTTGGTCTTCTCTTTTTTGGCCCTTTAATTGGCTTGCTTATCAGAGAAAACCCTCTATATCAAAGATTAGAGGCTAAACTGAAAGTTTTATGGAGCTTCTTTGACCGTATTATTAGCGAGCAGGGAATAGCACCAAGCACATTCAAAAGAAAGAAGGGTCTTGTCACAATAACCATTATTGGTATATTGATGACCATAGCCTGTAATATAGACCCCAGCTCTTCTACTGCCAGAAGATTTTATAATGAGATGTTAGATAGAATGCCCAAGAAAGATGTGCTTCCAGTTGTAGAGATTATGGAGAATGTAGAGGATAAGGCAGCAGATCCTTTTGGTGGCTCAGCCAAGATAAGGATAATGATGTGGAAAGCCTGCGCCAAGATAGCGAAAGATTATCCGCTCTTTGGAATAGGCCCAGACACCTTAGGTATGGTCTATCCAAAGTATAGAGATGTTTCATTTGTTAGGACATATTCAGAGCATTCTGGAACAAACAGGGCACACAATGAGGTATTGGATATGGCTGTGAACTTTGGAATCCCTGGTATGATTCTCTATTATGCCATATTTGTCATTCTCTTTGTTATTGGGATACGGTTTATGAAGAGTTCATCTGTAAAAGAAAAAATTCTGATAGCCAGCTTACTCAGTCTGCAAGTAGCATACATTGTTCAGAACCAGATGAGCTTTGGGGCAACGACTATAACCTCTCTCTCCTTTTTAGGATTAGGTATAATTGGCGGAATTGCTGGAAGACTAAAGGAGGTCTCTGTCCAAAAAAAAGAGGCTTTTTGGATGGTTTCTGTGGTTTTTATCATATTCTCCGTAATCTCTGTCGGTCTCCTTATCCCGGCATTTATAGCTGATGTTTCTTTTAGGACAGGCCGGGTCTATGAAGAGTCCAAATATCCTGATATAGCTTCTCAATATTATAAGAAGGCTATCTTTTGGTGTCCATTTGAGGAGAGCTACTATCAGCCCTTAGTTAAGATACGCCTTATGGGAGGAAGGATTGAGGAGAAAGATGAAGCCATTAGACTTATAAGACAGGCATTAAGATATGCTGAACCAAGCGCCTCTCTCTGGCATTCCTTAGGAACTGGGTATTACCTTAAGGGTGGTGAGAATGCAACAAAGTTGGCTGTTTGGGCTTACAAGAAGGCGATAGAGATGGACCCGTTATATGGGCCATCCTACCATTATATTGGTGTTATCTTAAAGGACGAGAGAAGACTTGAGGAGGCAAGCAATTACCTTGAAAAGGCTGTAAACTTCAGACCCGATAACCCTGAGTATTTGGAGACGCTTGGCTATCTCTATATGGACAGAGGAAAGGAGAAGGAGGCAAAAGCCTGCTGGGAGAGGATGATAGAGATACCCAAAGAATATACAGGAACAAATGTTAATCTAAAGGATGTAAGGATCAGACTCTCCCTTATTTACTATCATCTTAAGATGTGGGATGAGTGTATCATCCAATGCCAGGAGGTTTTGAAGCTTGCCCCAAATGATATAAGCACCAGAAATAATCTGGCAACTATCTATTACGGGAAAGGAGAATTGGCAAAAGCTGCTAATGAATGCAAGAGAAGCCTGCAATATGACCCAGGGAATATCTATGCCCGTCAGATGCTTGGGGCTATGGGATATACACCAAAATAAATCGTCCTTTGTAGTAACAGTTTAGCCACCTGAAGCAACAATCAGGTAAAAAGGGAATTCAATGTAAAATTATCAATTAGCAATTATCAATTAA
>JASEHO010000084.1 GCA_030018505.1 bacterium | reverse complement strand
CCTTGCTGGAACAGTGCCCTCATAATCATAGAAACGAGCATAGTATGGTGTTTGTGGCATCGTCTATGTAGACAAACAAAACTAACTTTGGGCCCTCTTCCTTCTAACTAATCGTGGTGGCAGCCTCATTTGCACCATTTTCACCAAGACAGGCTTTTCTCTCTCGCCAATGTCTATAGTTTGGCTCTTTTTCGCCTCTTCTCGGAAGAGTCCTTCTTGGACAAGTTCTTTTCTTAAGGTTTCTCTACTTATTATTTGGATTTCATCTATTTCTAATAGCTTCTCTTGAGCCAGAGTTGGACCAAAACCTAAATATCTTTGCTGATATAAAGCAAGTTACTATCTTTTAACTGCTTTAGAAGAAATTGTAGCATTCTTATAGGACATTTTCACTTTGCAGAATTAGGACATTTTCACTTTGCTATGACAAATTACAGTAAAAAATATTGACAAAATTAAGTAGATTATGATATAAATTGAAGACAAATAGGGATGGTTCACTCTTGTTTGAAAGCTTAAAGGTTAAAAAATGGAAAAGAGAAATTCGAAATTTGAAATTGGCAAGAAAGAAGATATGATTTCGAATTTCTTTTCCAATTTCTAATTTCCAATTTCCAAAAAGAAATCAGAGGGAAAAACGATGAAAATGAACCATCCGTCATAGCATAGAGTGAACATAGGAGAAAAAAATGAAAGATGTGAAAAAAAATGGTAATTTTGTATTTTCGCCACGGACTGTGGCAGTCATAGGTGCCTCTACCCGGGAGAATACTGTAGGCCGGAGCATATTCACCAACATGCTCTTTTCTGGATATACAGGCATTGTCTATCCAGTAAATCCAAAGGCAAGGGGCATTTTAGGGGTTAGGGCATATCGCTCGGTTTGGGATATCCCAGGAGAGGTAGATCTGGCAGTGATAATTGTGCCAAGTGTAGCTGTGCCTCAAGTTATAGAGGAGTGTGGTGAAAAGGGCGTTAAGGCAGCAATAATCATTACCGCTGGATTCAAGGAGGTTGGGGAAAAGGGCAAAGAGCTTGAGAAGACTGTAATAGAAGCTGCAAAGAAGCACTCTATACCCCTTATTGGGCCAAATTGTCTTGGGGTTATTAATACTGACCCGGAAATAGGGTTGAATGCCACCTTTGCCGCCAGTATGCCAAAGCCTGGGAACATAGCCTTTATCTCTCAATCAGGGGCTTTAGGCGTAGCTGCGCTTGAGTATGCCTATGCAAATAATATTGGGCTTTCAAAGTTCGTCTCTATGGGCAACAAGGCTGACTTAAACGAGAACGATATGCTGGAAATCATCAAAGATGACCCCCAAACAGATGTGATTTTGCTCTATATTGAGGACTTGAGCCAGCCAAAGAGGTTTATAGAATTAGCCAGAGAGATAACTACAAAAAGAAAACCAATGTTAGCTATAAAATCAGGCAGGACTATAGAAGGGGCAAAGGCTGCCTCTTCGCATACAGGTGCTTTAGCCAGCTCTGATGAGGTTTATGACAGCCTCTTTCATCAATGCGGTGTTTTACGGGTAGAGACCTTTGAGGAGATGTTTGACTATGCCAGAGCGTTTGCCAATCAACCACTACCAAAAGGCAAGAGAATAGCTATCGTCACTAATGCTGGGGGCCCTGGAATAATGGCTACGGATGCCTGTATCAGACATGGATTAGAATTAGCCTCCTTTGATGAAAAAACTACTCTTGTCTTAAAAGCTGGGCTTCCACAAACAGCAAACATACATAATCCTGTAGATGTGATTGGAGATGCCAGAGAAGATCGCTATAAGGTCGCCATGGAGGCTTGTTTGGCTGATGAGAATGTAGATGGAGTGATTGTCATCTCTACCCTTCAAGCAATGACCTCTATCAAGGAGATCAGTTCAGTAATTGGTGATGTTACAGCCAAACATCAGATACCTGTTCTTGTCTGTTATATGGGTGTAACTGACATCTCTGATGCCCTGAAGACCCTTGATGAAAAACATATTCCTCATTATAAATTTCCAGAGGCAGCAGCCAGAGCTATGGCAAGTATGGCTGAATATTCCCATTGGTTGACCAGAAAGCGAACAGAGGTTGTGGTCTTTACTGATATTGACAAGGCAAAGGTAGAGGAGATACTTGCAGTAGCAAAAAGGGAAAATAGAAGGTTTCTGCCAGAGCCACTCTCCCATGGAATCCTAAAGGCTTATGGATTTCCGATGATAGAGTCTAAGCTATCTAAAAATGAAGAAGAATGCCTGCAATCTGCTCAAGAGATTGGTTATCCTGTGGTGATGAAGATAGTCTCTCCAGATATTATTCATAAGGTTGATGTTGGTGGTGTTCGTGTGAATATCAAAAATGAAACAGAGCTAAAAGAGGCATATAAAGAGATTTTGGAAAGCGTCAAATCCATAAAACCAGAGGCAGAGATTTGGGGCGTCTTTATCCAGAAGATGTCCCCTAAAGGAAAGGAGACTATCATTGGTATGCATAAAGACCAGCTCTTTGGCGATCTGCTTATGTTTGGATTGGGTGGTATCTATGTTGAGATATTAAGGGATGTGACCTTTAGGATTGCCCCAGTCCGTGAATTGGGGACACATCGGATGATAGAAGAGATTCGCTCCCACAAGATATTAGAAGGGTTCAGGGGCGAAAAACCATCGGATATTGTCGCTATTGCTGAATGCTTGCAAAGGCTATCCCAGTTAGTTACAGACTTTCCTGAGATAGAGGAGTTAGACATCAATCCTTTGGTGGTCTTTGAAGAGGGAAAGGGTGCAGCAGTCTTAGATGCGCGGATTTTAATCGCATAAAATCTTGCTTAAAGTGGAATGAAAGTGAATACCATTTACAAGAGGCAAAAGTCAACGGCATATAAATAATAGCTTGACAAGGCTTATCCCAAAAAAAGAGAATTATAGGCATTAAAAAAGGGTAACTATTTAGCCAGATGAAGTAACAACCAGGTAAAGATGAAATTCAATGTAAAATTATCAATGAGCAATTAGCAATGAAAAAGAGAAGCTGTAAGCTATAAGCTGTAAGGATTAAGCTTAAAAGAATAGATTCTTATAGCTTATAACTTATAGCTTATAACTTCTATATTTTTACATTTTACATTGAACTTTACCCATTACTTCAGATGGCTAAAGTGTTATGGAAAAAAGATTAAGATTGGAGGTGTAGTAAATATGGTTATTTGTGTAGCAGAGAATATTCATGTTATCTCTCAGAGGGTAAAGACAGCCATCAAAGAGAGAGAGACTAAGACTATCCAGGGGATAGCCGCTATGGCTAAGGAAAAGGGTGCGGACTATATTGATCTGAACATAGGCCCGGCAAGCAAGGAGGGGATTGAGATTATGGAATGGGTGGTTAAGCAGGTGCAGGAGGTATCTGATCTTCCGCTATTTCTTGACACCCTGAACATTCAGGCTATAGAAAAGGGATTGCAGGTGGCAAAAGAAAGGGCTGTGGTCAACTCTATCTCCTGTATTCCAGAAAGGATGGATGCATTATTCCCTTTGGTGAAGAGGTATAATGCTGGATGTGTCTGTCTGCTGATAAGCAGTCAGGGTCTTCCGAGGGATAATGATGAGCGAGGGATGTTAGCCGCAGAGCTAATCGGAAAGGCTATGGAGTATGAGGTGGCAAATGAAGACCTCTGGTTTGACCCATTCACTCCTCCAATTGCCTTTCAGCAAGAGGCAGTTAAGTTTATGATAGAATCTGTGCCGATGTTTTCTGAGATAGCCCCGGGGTGCAAAACTACCTGTGGTTTATCTAATGTTTCAAATGGCGTGCCAGCAGAGCTCAGGTCAATAATCAACCGAACACTTCTAATTATGGCAGAAAGGCAGGGTATGTCCTCAGCTATTGTAGATGCTGAAGATGAAAAGCTGATGGAGATAGCTAAAGACAAAAGACCAGACCTAAAGCAGGTTGTTTATGATGTAATGGATGGCAAAGAGCCTGATATTACCAGCTTGACCCCTGAACAGGTTGACTATGTAAAGACAGCCAATGTCTTGCTCTGCCACAAGCTCTTCTCTCCATCCTGGCTGAGCGAATAGAGTAGCTTATCTTCTAAACCTCTATCTGTCCATACCTTGTAGCACAGCAACTTAAGGTTATGGCAATAGGAAAGAGGCCGATATGAGTGGGATATTCTTCTATATTGACTGCAAGGGCTGTTGTTCTGCCACCCAATCCTGCTGGACCTATTCCAAGCTGGTTTACTTTCTCTAATAGGCTTTCTTCAAGTATGGCTATCCTTTCATTTGCGTTTCTGACCAGACCTCTTAGCACTGCCTTTTTAGAGAGCAGGACAGCCTTTCCGCTATCCCCTCCAATGCCAATACCAATAAATAAAGGTGGACAGACAAAACAAGCCTTTTCTCTGGTATGAGCCAGAACAGCCTCAGTTATTGCCTCCTCTTTCTCTGTTGGTCCAAGCATCTTTAGTAGGCTCATATTCTCAGAGCCTCCACCCCTTATCAGAAGCTGAATCTTCAGGCTATCACCACTTACTATCTCTGTATGGATAATGGCAGGTGTGTTGTCTTTTGTATTCTCGCGGAAAAGCGGAGATTTCGCCATGGACATTCGTAAATACCCTTCTGTATATCCCTTTCTCACCCCAGAATTTATAGCAGGGTATAAACCTTCTACCCTCACATCTTCTCCAAGCTCAACAAAGAAGAGGCAAAGCCCTGTATCTTGGCAGATAGGAATCTGCTTTTCTCTGGCTATTCTGCTGTTTTCAATAAGGATGGAAAGAATCCCTTTTGCCCTTTCATTAGTCTCAGATTCTTTGGTAGATCTTATTGCAGATAGAATATCTTTCGGCAGGCTGTAATTTACCTCCTGGACAAGGAGAGCTATCTTTTCTGTGATAAGGGAAACATCTATCTCTCTCATATTGGCTCCTAGTAACACTTTACCCATCTGAAGCAATAATCTCTATCGGTGAGGGAAAAATTCAATGTAAAATGCAAAACTAACAACTATCAATTCAAAATTACTCCTCTTCTTCAAATGTTAATTGATAATTGCTAATTGATAATTTTACATTGAATTCCTTTTTTACATGGTTGTTGCTTCACCTGGCTAAATAGTTACGGCTCTTATAGATTATATTAAAAAGCTCTCAGGATTTCAAGGATTTTATTGCGAAACATTTTTTTGACAAAGATAACCCTTCTTAATATACTAAACATTAAGATGGCTATCCAAAAATCAGAGGATTTAGGTGCAAGTGGTGTGTTGAAAGAAGGTTTGTCTCAAAATATTCACGCTGTTCAATTCGCCACATTAAAAAAAGAGTCGTTCGAAAACCCCTTAAAAGATTTAAGCCTTCTTAGTGATGTTATGGTTAATGTGCATGCGGAGCTTGGTAAATCAAGGAAGAAGGTCAGAGATATTTTAGATATAAAAAAGGGTTCCATTATAAAATTAGACAAGCTTGTTGGAGAAGCGGTAAATATTGTCGTCAACGGAAAGCTCATAGCCAAAGGTGGGGTAGTGGTTGTAAACGAGAGTTTAGGGGTCAGGATTACAGAGATTATAGAGCCTATCTATGAAAGCATCAGATAGTCTTACCTGGGCAGAGGTAAACCTCTCCTTCCTTCGTCATAACTTTTCTCAGATAAAAAGGCTTGTTGAGCCAGCCAGGGTGATGGCTGTTGTTAAGGCAGATGCTTATGGACATGGAGCTGATACTGTCTCTCAGGCTTTAGTCTCAGCAGGCGTTGATATGCTTGGTGTTGTCTCTGTCAGCGAAGGGATTCAGCTTAGAGATAAAGGGATAAAAATTCCAATCCTTATCCTTGGCTCATTTATAGAAAAAGAGGTAAAGAAGTTTGTCGCTTACCAGCTCACACCCACCATTTTTACTAAAGAGCACCTCTCTTTCTTCTCTTCATTAAACGCTGAGATAGGTGTGCATATCAAGGTAGATACTGGCATGGGAAGGCTGGGTGTTATGGTAGATGAGGCAGAAGAATTTATCTTTGAGGTGATAAATGCCAAAAATATCAGGATAGAGGGCATCTTTTCACATTTTGCCTCTGCTAATCTTAAGGATAAGGGTTATGCGAAAGAGCAGTTTTTAAGGTTCTCCTCTCTATGTTCATCATTAAAGGAGAAAGGGATTGACCTTGGGCTACGACACATCGCCAACTCCTCTGCCATATTAGACCTTCCTGAAACCTACTTAGACATGACAAGGCCAGGACTCCTTCTTTATGGCCTCTGGCCAAGCGATGATGTCAGAAGAGCGATAGAGATTAAACCAGTTCTTGCTTTCAAAACAAGGATAGTGGCTATAAAAAACCTTCCTTTGGGATGGCGCATATCTTATGGAACAACCACTACCACCAAAGAGATGAGGGTAGCTATCCTTCCTGTTGGCTATAGCCATGGATACCCCCGTCTGCTTTCTAACAAAGGCTATGTGAGCATAAGAGGAAAAAAGGCTCCAATCATAGGTGTGGTCTGTATGGATATGCTAATAGTAGATCTAAGCAGTATCCCTGAGACTTCTATTTCCGATGAGGTTACTCTATTTGGAGAAAGTATCTCTGTAAATGAAATAGCCTTGCTTGCCGAGACTATAAACTATGAGATAATAACGCGGATAAGCCCAAGGATAGAAAGGATATATATTGACAATTAGTAACACTTTACCCATTTGAAGTAAAGGGTAAAGTTCAATGTAAAATGTAAAATTAGCAATTAGCATTTTAA